>JAVHXR010000007.1:2121-15196 GCA_031119515.1 Propionicimonas sp. | reverse complement strand
GAGCAGGATCGTGCCGCCGCCGGCGACGTCCTGGCCGGAGACGGTGAGCGGCGCCGGGTCGACCGAGACCGGGGTGGCGCCAGCACCGCCGGCTGCCTGGCCGGTGCCGGCCACGGCCAGGAGCGCCGGGTCCACGGTCGCGGCCGCCGGTCCACTGCCGGACGGGGTGGCCTGGACGCCGCCGAGTTGCAGTAGTGCCGGGTCGACGACTGCCGCCGACTGGCCGGAGCCGGCCAGGTCGGGTTGGGCGCCGGCCAGCACCGCGGCCGCGACGTCGGCCGTGGCGCCGGCAGGGCCGGTGCCGGTGAGGAGTGCCTGGATCCCGGCGAGGACCGCTGCGGCGGTGTCTGCGGCCAGTGGAGCGGTACCGGTGCCGGCGGCAGCCGGCTGGACACCGGCCAGCGCAGATGTAGCGGGGTCGGCGTCGATGGTCTGGGTGCCGGCAGCGATGTCGGCGACGGTGACGTCGAGGCCGTACCACGGGTCGCCGAAGGTGGCGTTCGTGGGGACGACGCCGGAGCCGAGGTAGGCGCTGTTGCGGATCTGCGTCTGGTCGTACGTCGAGTTCGGTGCGGTGCTGGCCTGGTAGGCGAGCAGCCGGCCGTCGCCGGACGTCTTCGCGCCGGAGGTGAAGACGTTCGCGGTCCGCGGGTAGTAGCCCTGCGGGAAGTGGGCGGTCACCCAGTACCGCTGCCCGGCGATGAGCCGCACCGGACGCTCGAGCGTCGCCACGTTCGTTGCGCCGCGGGTGAGCGCGGCGATGCGGGCGCCGCCGAGGTAGGTGGTCGGGTAGTTCCCGGTGCCGGTCCACAGGTGGGCAGTCACCGGCAGGGACTCCACCAGGGCGTTCTGGGCGGCGGGGATCCGCAGCGTGATCTCGGTGAGCAGCAGGTCGGGGCCGGCGGTGACGGTGAACCCCATGCCGACGACGGTGTTCCCGGCGTCGGTGTTCGTGCCGAGCGCGGTGTCGTCGGTGCTGGTGAGAATGCGGCGCGTGGTGGCCGTGGGGGTGCCGGACGCCGGATCCGGGTACTTGTAGCAGCGGTCGATCCACGCCGCCCGCCAGTTCCCGGAGTTCATCTCGGAGTCGTAGGGCCAGTAGGCGCCGAACGCTGCTTCCTTCGCCGCGAGGTCTGCGCCGAACACGTTCGCTGCCATCGTCGACGTGACGTAGCCGAGGTAGGCGTACTGGGTTGGGGATGGTGACAGCGAGTAGCATGCGGCGGCGGCGAACTTGCCGGCGGTGGTGTGGTCGGTGTGATCCGAGCCGAACGGCTCGAGGTGGTTCTGGTGGCGGACGACGGACGCGCCGTACAGGGTGATCGCGGCGGCGAGCACGTCGAGGAGTTGCTGCTTGGTGTAGGAGTTCGCCGAGTCGTGGGTGGTGACCGACGACAGGGCGCCGGTCCACAGCTTCATCAGGTAGCCGTTGACCGAGCCGATGCTGTACAGCGGGTTGACGAAGCCGCCGTCGGGGATCCGCAGGAAGATCAGCCGGCACTGGGTTCCCGCCAGCGTGGAGGTGGCGACAGTCTTCCCGGCGAGGGTGATGGTGGTGTCGGTCCAGCTGTTCGCGACGCCGAGGAGCGTCGCCCAGGCAGCTTTCAGGCCGTTCTCTCGGCCGACGCTGTATCCGGATGCCCACGTGTGGCCGGCTTCGCCTGCCGACAGGATCACTGCACCGCACGGGGTGCCAGTGCCCGCCGCGGCGGCGTCGGTGTAGTCCTCGCCGAAGTAGGGGCCGTCGTCGTGGTGTCCCCACACTCCGAGGGTCACTGGGGCGGGTCCGGCGACGGCTTGCCCGGTCAGGCTCAGGGTGGCCGGGTCGACGGGGATGACGACGGGGCCGGAGTCCATCCGGAACAGCAGGCCGGACCAGTCGCCGCCGGACAGGCCGGAGGGCCCGTAGTTGCGGGTGCCGGCGGCCTGCGCTGTCCACGACGCGATCCACAGCGAGTAGTGCCCGTTGCTGTAGACGCGCTGGTGGTAGGTGACGTTCGTGGAGGGTGTGCCGGCCGTGGAAGCGGCGGCAGCGTTCGCGTTCCAGTCCGCGGCGGCATACAGCAGGAGGGACCCGGTCGACAAGACGCCGGAGATCTGGCCGTCGGCGTCGGCGTTGAACCCGGCGTTGAGCCACCCGTAGGAGGCGCCGACCTCGGCTGCCGGGATGCGGAGGACACCGCCGCCGGAGTAGTCGGCGTTGGAGTTCGTGGCGACCTTGATCTTGACGACCACGGCGCCGGTGGTCGACACGGTGGTGTAGCCGCCGGCTGCGACGGTGTCGCCGTTGGTGACGGTCGGCGCCTTCGCGACCGTCCAGGTGCCGGTCGAGCCAGACGTCGTCGAGATCGCAGAGTTCGCGTTCGGGCCGGAGTTCTCGCCGAGGCCGACCGCGACGAGGAGGTCGCCTGCCTGGGCGTCCGCGATCGTGACTTCCTTGTAGGTGCCGCCGGTCTCGGACGTGCCGGCGGACACCTGCGAGGCGACGGGATACCAGACGGCAGGCACAGTTCAGCCCTCCTGGGCGCGGCGGGTCAGCTCGCGCGGAACAGGTCGTTGATCTGGAGCACCAGGTCGGAGCCGTTGGTGGGGATCGGCGTGGGGAGCGTGATGACGCTGATCAGTTGCCGGGTGGTGTCGCTGGTGTCGGTGGTGGCGTCGTAGACGAACGCTCCGTAGATGGTGGTGCCGACGGCCGCGGCGGACCACGTCAGGTTGGCGGCGTCCATGTTGACGCGGTTGTTGGTGTCGTCCTGGGTCGCGTTGGTGCGGGACAGGTTGAGTCGGCCGGCGGTGCCGGCGCCCGTGTACCAGGATGCGGTCGGCTCGTCGACGCCGGTCAGCGCGAGGAGCGCGTCGACGGTGGCGAGGTCCTGGATCTCGGCTTCGGTGTCCATCGCTGCGGGGATCGAGGATCCGGCGAGGAGTCCGACGCGGAGCGCGGTGGATCCGGCGTCGTCCCAGGCGCCTTGGAGGAGGAGCAGCTTGCCGCGGTTGGTGAGCCAGTGGGCCATGGTCGGGTTCCTTCCGAGAGTGGGTTCAGGTGGCGGGGAGGGTGGTCAGGGCGATGAGGGTGATCAGGCAGGCGATGCCGAGCGCGATCGCGGGCAGCGCCGCCCAGTACGGGATGCGGGGGCGGATCGTGTTGCAGCGGGGGCAGCGCCAGCCGTTGGGGGTGAGGTGGCACCGGGACCCACAGTCCCGGCACCACCACGGCGCGGCCACTGGTCAGTCCCCGTCGGCGGCCCGTTCGGGCTGGTAGTCGGCGGGGGTCGCCTCCGGGTCGACGCCGTAGGTGAGGTCGTCGTCGATGGCTGCGAGTTCGGCGGCGGGGTCGTCGTCAGGCAGCGGCGCCTCGATCGCCGTCTTGACCTCGATCTTGTCCAGCACAGGCTTGAGGAAGCTGTAGACGGCCTGCGCGGCGAGCAGCACAGCGACCACGACGATCACGAATCGGACGACGACCTGCTGGGCGGCGACCGGCACCTCGGCGATCAGTCCGGACGCGACCAGGTAGACGACGCCCATGAGCGTGGCCATGCCGACCGCGATCCAGCGCTTGGTCTTCGCCGTCCACGACGGCTGGTTGACGACGGCCTGCAGCAGCAGAGCGACGAACGGCAGCAGCAGCGGCCACGCCTGCGTGAACGTGACGGGAATCTCGATGTCCATGGTGGGTTCTCTCCTCAGTTGGTGGTGGGTTCGGGTGGCCAGTGAGGGCCACGCGTCATTGGGACGTGCTGGCCCGCGAGTGCGTGGTCGCAGTCGGCGAGGAACTCCCAGACGCCGTCGCGCACGAAGCTGTGGCACTGCGTCTGGGGTGGGCCGGAGCTCAGGATGGATGGGCTGATGGTCGGCTTCTCGCAGTCGCCGTTCCAGTCCCAGGTGACGCCCGGGCCGGTGCGCCGCGGGACGATCATGTGGTCCTCTTCGCATCCGGGGCACCACAGCACGAGGTAGTCGACCGCCGGATAGGTCGTGAGGATCGCGACGGCTGCCATGTCAGGTGCTCGGTACGGTGGCGGGAATGGTGATCTGGGCCAGGACTGCCTGGTGGTCGGACGCGCCGGCCGACGGCACGACCGAGTACTTGCGGACGGTCATGCCGAGGACGTGGATCCGGTCGCGGATCGCCTTCCCGTAGGTGGCGGCCGTCCGGGACGGCGACTCCTTCGCGACGACCCGCGAGTCGGACCAGCCCTTCGCCCAGCCCGACTCGTCGGCGCCGTCACCGGCCAGCACCCGCGCGCCAGAGGTCGGCATCTTCGCGATCAGCTTCGCCAGCGCGCTGATCTGGAAGCTGTCACTCGACACCGAGTTGGGCGGCAGGTGGTAGGCGCCGAACGCCAGCGTGGCCTTCGTCGTCGCCTGCGTGAAGAAGCCGACCAGACCGCCGTGGTAGTCGGTCGGCCCGAACCGCACCGCGACCGCCGACCGGTAGACCCACTTCCGGTTGTCGAACAGGATCGCCTGCGAGTAGCCGGCGCCGCGGATCGCGACCCGCCAGTACTTCGGGTTCCCGACCGTCTTGTGGGTGCCCGCCTTGCACCGGCACGTGCCGCGCAGGTGGTGCCGGAGCCACTCGGGGCACTCGGTCAGGGCAAGCATGGAAGCGTTGATGCGGCCGATCGCGGCCACGAGGGCGTTGATCTGCTTCGCGGTCATCGACGTCTTGCCCCACGCGCCGCAGTTGAAGGTGCCGACCCGGGCCAGCGTCGCCACCGGCACCGGCTTCGGAGTCGACGCTGCCGGCTTCGGGCTGCCGAGTAGACGCGCCCACGTGAGCGGGCCATCGACGCCGTCTGCGGTGAGCCCGTGCGCCGACTGGAACGCCTTCACCCGGGTCTTGAGCAGCACACCGGAGTAGCCGAGGGCCTTGAGGCGGCCCGTCAGGTCCGCGGCACGCCGCTTGTCCTTGGCGCGGTTGTAGGCGAAGTGCCACGGCTCATCAGACACCGTGCGGAACCATCCGAACTCGTTCGCCCGGATCTTCTCCCCAGACTTCACCTTCCGCGGGTCGCCGCCGACCGTCATCCACGCCTGCGCCGACGTGCCCTGCTTCAGGTCGAGCGCGTTCCCGACCTCGTGGAGACTGGTGCCCGGCCTCGCGGCACGGTTGAACCCGGGCAGGTGCCGGATCCAGCCGTTGTACAGGTACTCCTGGTCCTCCTCGGTCCGGCCGGCTCCCTTGCTGGAGATGCCGCCCTTCGGGCAGCCGCCGGCGATCGCGCGCAGGTACGACGCCGCGGCGTCGCCGTTCAGCCACTGGCCGATGTCGTTGATCACGACGGTGCTCTTGCTGGGTGCTGTGGGCATGCGGGTTCCTCCCGTGGTCGCGGGTCGAAGGGGGTGTTGTGCTTACTTGCTGTCCGGGTGGAGCCGGCGCTCATGGTCCGCGACCGCCCCGGCGATCGCCTCAGCGCCCTCGCGGAGGCCGTCCGTGATCGCCTGCTTCGTGCGCTGCGGCATGTCCGCGATGTGATCCTCGAGCGCGAGCCTCTGGGACGCGAGCGCCTTCCTGTCATCGCGGGCGTCGTCGCGGATACCGGTCATCTCCTCCCGGATCCCGGTGACGTCCCGGCGCATCGCGGTGTGGTCGAGACGGAGCCCGGAGACATGCCCCTTCACCTCTGTGACCAAGGCGGCGAGGCTCTCGACGCTGGTGCGGGCGGCGGTGAGCTCCTCGCGGAGGTTGGGGTACTCGGCGTCCGCGTGCTCGTTCTCGGTCTGCTTCCGGGACGCCTTCGCGTCGTCGGCAACCTCGTCTACCTTCCGCCGCAGCGGCCGGTTCAGCAGATAGTTGAGCAGCGCGGTGATGAGCGCGACCGCGACCCACGCCCACCACGGCGTGTTCTCGGGCGGCGCAACCTCGAGCGGTATCATCAGGCCCCTCAGACAGCGGCGACGAGGATCATGCCCTCGGCGCGGGCCCCGATGTGGCGGTGGATCAGGTGGCGCATCGCTACACCGGGATCCAGGAGCCGGACACGAAGTAGTCGGTGACGGTGGCGGTGTGAAGGTTCCGCAACCCGAGCGCACCAGAGGTCGAGACCCACGCGGCCATGTCCCGCGAGCCGCCGGCGACTGCCGAGAGAGCGATCGGGCTCCCCGGGCGGTTTCCGGCAGGGATTGTCGCGTAGGCGGTGAGCGCAGCGTCCGCGGCGAGGGATGTGCCGGTGACGTTCAGTTCGTACTCGATGCGGCCGTTCCGTTTCCGCCACCTGCAGGTGACTGTGCCGGAGATCCCGGACGTGGTGAGGGACGTCCATGAGGTGTCGCCGATCTGGCCGGCGTTTGCCTGGGTTTGGAGGGCGAGGATGGCGGCGTAGTCGATCTCGGTGGGCATCTGCCCGGCGAGGAATCCCATGCTGGTATCTCTCTGCTAGTAGCCGATGCGGTATCCGGCGCCGACGACGCCGGCGATCGGATCTTCGATGACGAGTCGGGGGTCGGGGGCGGTGTTGAGGAGCTTGGTCCACTGGTCCCAGCCGATGGTTTCGACGTAGCCCTCGATTGTGCTGATCCAGAGGGGGGTGGGGACTTGGGGTGGAGGGTTGTCGGGGTAGATGCGTGATTTGACGTCGAGGGCGAGGGCGGTGTCGACGCCGAAGGTTGACGTGGCGCGGTTCGGGAGTCCTTGCCATGTCCAGCCGGTCATGGAGCCGTCGCCGTAGTCGCCCACTGTCGAGCCGTCCTCGATCAGCAGGCCGGTCGCGTCGGAGGTCACGCCGACCGCCAAGGATCCGGTCTGGTTGAGCAGGATCCCGACTGCGGTCGCGCCGGCGGGGACGGTGATCGTCCCGGAGATCCGTGTCCACACACCGGCGGTGGTGGCCACGGTGGAGGAGAACGAAACCGCGGACCCGGTCCATGCGCCGGCGGCCGCCGGGCGGTAGTCGAGTCGGTAGGTGGCGGCGGCTGAGGACCGCACCCACACGGACACGGTGATCTGCTCGCCGGCCACAGCCGGCAGGAGGTTCGCTGTGGTTGGGGAAGCTGCTCCGACGTCGCCGGCCAGGTCGAAGCGGCCACGGAAGGTCCCTGACGTGGTGCAGGTCCAGCGTGCGAAGGTGGCGGGACCGCCCTGGGATGTTGGGCCGCCAGATGCCGGGAAGGATGCTGTGCCGGCGCTGAGGTCGCGCGGCGTCACGCGTCCCGGCCCGGAGGCGGCCAAGTTCGTGCCGGCGGGGTCGAGGGCCCGGTTCGTGTGTCCGTCCGGCATCGCGGCAAGATCCAACCGGACCCCACTCAACCGGGCCCCGCTCACCACGTCCCCCGAGTACGCCACCCAGTGAGCGCGATGCGTTCGCTGCGGCTCAGGGAGCAACTCCGAAACCGCAGCGTTCACCTTCGGCCAGTCCGCGCGCTCAGCGACAACCTTCCCGTCGATCTCCGCGCCAGTCACATACAGCGAGTCATCCGACCCCCACTGCAGATCCGACGGCCGCAGCTGCGCCGCATCGACGTGCACCGTCGCCGCCACATAGCGGTGGTCGATCCACGTCGGTGCCCCCGACGCCCGGTCCGCCACCCACATCGCGCCCGCCGCGTCGGCGAGATCGTCGCCGATCGCGGCCGGAGTTGATCCCTTCAGGTCGGGGCGCAGCATCGGCCGGTCGTACCCCAGAACCTGCACGGTAGCGGCGACACCGGCAGCGTCGACCGCCCGCTGTAGCCAGTCGGACACCGGCAGCGCACCCGAACCAACGACCTTCGACTGCAGCTGCTCGACCTGCGCAGCCGACATGGCCGACGGCACGACCGCCAGGTTCGACCACGCCCCCGCGGTGTCCCCAATCAGGTCCAGGCTCGCCGAGTAGATCGTGAACGGGATCGTGGCGAAGTTCCCAGCCGCGTACGCCGTGACGCTCGCGGTGGTGAACACCAGGGCGATCAGGATCGGCTCGTCGATCAGGCAGACCCCGGGCAGTGTCGCGCTGCCCTGCATAGTCCACAGCTCGGGGATATCGACCCACGACTCGAGGCGGAGATCGCTGGTGCCCTTCGGGCGGCGAAGGTCGATGATGCCCGACGATGAGCTGAGCCTGAGGCCGCGGGCCCATGAGCTGAGTGCCCCGGCGAAGTCGTCGCCCTCAGTGCGGTTGTGGACCGCGAGGATGGTGAACGGCGGGGACAGGCTCGTCGACACGGACAGCCCGGGGTAGGAGTCGGTGCGGGGTTCCAGCGTCAACACGGAGTCGACCGACGCAGTGTCGGGCATGGAACCGCCGAACCGGAGCCGGGCAGAGTCGGTGAACTCCATCGGCCGGAGGGGATCCGTACCGACCACGGCCGGCGCAGCGAGCAGGGACCCCTGCGCGTCGTCCAGCTTCCACCAGTACGACGGCGACAGGTCCTCGATCAGCTCGGGACCCCATGACAGCGGTGCCGGAGATGCTGCGAGGACAGCCATCGCATCGACGCACGCGACCCGCGCGTACGCGTGGACCTGGGACTCCTCGTCGCGCCACACCGTCGGGAACGCGCGAAGGTATCCGCGGTAGCTGAGCTTGCCGTTGACCTGCACCCGGAGCGGCGCCCACTTCTTCCACCATCCGGTGTAGGGGGAGGTGGTGCTCTGCTCGCTGAATCGGCCGTCGGCGTTGTCGAGAACGAAGGTGCACCGGCCCGGGTCGACGCGGCCGTTCTCCGATGTGCGGCCGCGGCGGATGAGGATGGGTTCCATGTCGAGCCGGACATAGCTGGAGATGTCCTCCCAGGCGCCGTCCTTCCAGAACTGGACCAGCACACTGTTCGGGGTGATCGTCGGATCTGACACGGGTACGTTCAGCCCCTCTCGAATGCGAGCGGCCGGCCGCCGTTGCCGATCTTGACGCCGTTGAGACCCTCGGCGACGCGTTCCCAGACCGCGTTCTCGTTGAGCGCGCCTCGGGCGTCGATGGCGACCTTCAACACAACCGTGCCGCCACCCAACGCCTCCACCGGCGTCCCATAGTTCGCCACCGGGCTGCCATACGAACCAACCGCACCATCAGCGTTCCGCCACACCACGTCACCACCGAGCCGGTCAGCGATCTCATCAGTCACAGCCCTCGACCGGGCCCGCTTCCCCGGATGACCCGACACGAACCCCTCCCACGGGCCGGCGCCGGTCTCCGACCACAGGATGCCGTCCGGGCCCCGGTTGTACTCGATACGGGGCCGCTGGTTACCGATCGGCGGCAAACCCCCATCAGCCATCGCCCGCACGAGACCGGCACCCCTTCGGGTCGTGAAGATGGCGCCGTCCGCCGCACCCCCAGGCTTGCCGTAGCCCTTGCCGGTGTACTGGCCGGACTTGTTCCGCTCGACGATGTTCACGTACACCGTCTTCGACCGGATCGCAGCCAAAGCGTCCTGCGCCGCCTCCACCCCGCCGAGCTCAGCGATCGTCCGGATCCACGCCTCCTTCTCAGGCGGGATGTCGTCGACCGACTCGATGAACTCGTCGACCTCCCTCTTCGACGGCCGGGCGCCCGGCACCAAGATCTGCGTCTCGGCGAGCTCCGGCCACTCCTTCAGGATCTCCTCAAGGGTCTTCGCCTGCTCGGTGGGGACCGTCAGGTCGGGGAACTCGAACGTGGGTGCCTCGTCGGGCAGCCGAATGTAGGTGGCCGCGATCGCCTCGGCTTCCTCCCGGGTCTTCCCGCCGGCGACGAACACCTCGGTGAGCCGGTCACGCCAGGTCGCGGTCTCGTTGCTGATCTTCTCGGTGTCCGCGTTCGCGTCCTGCAGCGACTGCAGGTAGGCGTTCGCTGCCGACGCCATCCCGATCACGGTCTGCACGTTGTGCTGGCCGGTGCTGGTCTTCGCCGAGAACCCGCCCTTGCGGATGACGCCGCCGCTGATCGTCCCGTCGCCGCCGACTGTGCCCTTGGTTTCGCCGGCGGTGAACGACTGCTCGACGCCGACCCTGTTCCCGGCGACCGCCATCGCCATCGCGGCGTAGTCGACGAGTGCCTTGGTGGCGTCCTCTGCGCCCTGGGCGACGCCGGCGAGCGCTTGCTGTTCCTTGGTGAGGGTGTCGACGTGGGCGTCGCCGGCTGCGATCGCGCGCTGCACGGCGTCGGGTACCTTGCCGCGCATCCAGTCGACGAACTCGCCTTCGGTGATCTGCCCGCCGAGGCCGAGGCCTTCGGCGACCTGGTCGAGCGCCTGCCGGTACTCGTCCATGTCGGGCAGCACGTCGGCCATCGCGATCCCGGAGTCGGTGACGAACTGTTCGAAATCGCGGAACCCGGCCGCGGCCGCCTCCCGGTTTCCGCTCTGCGCCAGCAGGGCGAATGACTGATCGATCTCGCCGATCTGCTTGCGAAGCCGGGCGCCGGCGTCGCTGCCCGCCAGGGTGGAGTTGACTGTGGTGATGATCCGCTCCCACGGGTTCGGTCCGTAGATGCGGCGGAGCGCGTCCGCTCCGGAGTAGCTGCTCGCACCGAGCGCGTCTCCGAACTTGTCCGAGAGCAGGGTCGAGAAGTCGTACTTCTCCAGGCCGCTCGCGTAGCCCTCGGCGAGTCCGGTGGCGATGTCGGTGCCCTTGGTGCGTGCAACCTCCGCTTGCTCGTCCGTCGCTGCACCGATCGCACGGAAGGCGACCGTCGCGGCGGCGAGGAGCCCTGCGGCGATCGATGCCTTTCGGATGCCGTTCGCTGCCTTTGGCGCAGAGGTCTCCAGCGCCTTGAAGGAGGAGACCATCTGTGTGCCCCACCGGACAGCCTTCAGCCCGCCACCACCCAGCAGCAGCGCCGCCGCCGTCACCCCGGCCAGATTCGACGCCACAGCCTTGATCGGCGCCGGCAGCCCCTGGAAGGTGCGCATCAGATCAGACACGCCGTCGGCCGCGTCCTCGACGATCGGCAGCATCCCGGTCCCGGCATCGATCGCCGCGTCTTTGATGTTGTTCCACGCGACCTTCGTCTTCGACTCGGCGGTCTCCGCGCGCTTGCCGTACTCCACCAGCAGCGCCGTCCCCGTCTGCATCGCCGAGTTCGCGATGTCCAGCTGCTCGGCGAGCAGCGACCCCGACCCGGCCAGGCGGCGCATCACGTCGGACTCGTAGATCCCCTTGATGCCCATGTCGTCCAGCACCTGGGTGATCGACCCGCCCGACTCCTGCAGCTTCCCGAGCTTCTCGATCAGAACCTGGGTGGCGCCGGCGGCGTCCTTGCGGAACGCATCGGGGAAGTCCTTGCCGGCGAAATCGGTCAGCGCGGCCAGCTTGGAGCCGGACCCGGACACGATCCGGTCCAGCTTGGTGAGGACGCGGGAGATCGCCGACCCGCCAGCCTCCACGTTGATACCAGTCGACGCGATCGCCGACGCGAACCCCATCACCTCGGACTCGCTGAACCCAACCGCGCGGGCAGCGCCAGCGATCCGCTGCGCCATCTCGACGATCTGAGCCTCAGTCGACGCACCGTTGTTGCCGAGGTCGACCAGTGCCGCGCCGAGCCGCCCCACCAGCTCGGGGGCAGACCCCATGATCGTCATGAACTGCGCCAGGCTGGTCGACGCGGCGTCGGCGGTCAGGTTCGTGGTCTCGCCGAGCATGATCATCGTGCGGGTGAACCCGGCGATGTCCTTCGTTTTCACGCCGAGCGCGCCAGCGTTCTCCGCAACCTGGGCGATGTCCTCGTGGGTCGTCGCCATGGTGCGGGCCATGCCACGCAGCTGGCCCTCCAGACCGCCGAAGGCGGGGTCGAGTTCGTCGACGGTCTTCCGGACACCGGCGAACGCCGACTGCCACGACATCGCCATCTTGATCGTCGCGCCGATCGCCAACGTCATCGCAGCGCCGGCCTTGAACATTCCCGACGCCATCCGATCAACCTCGGCGCCATGCTTACGGACCGCGCCAGACGCCTCAGCCCACGACTGCTTCATCCCGGCCGCGGTCGACGCGACCTGGCGCCGCGCCCCGGCAAGCGCAGCGTTGAAGGGGGTGGTCTTCGCGGAGAGGACAACCTCGACGGTGCGAGTCACAACACGCCACCCCCCACAGTCGAATATCGAGTTGTCAGCCCCCAGGCGGGGCTGCCGCTGGTTGCAGCGACGCGAGCGGAACGGGCTCAGCGGAGAGCCGCAGACCGTCCCGGTTCCAGTGCTTGTCCTTGCTGCGCTGGTACTCGGCGATCGACCGGCACGAGAAGCACACGGACTCGTGGACCCGGTAGGCGTGGTCGGTGCCGGTCGTCACGTCGAGGTAGCTGCCGCAGCCTGTGCAGCGCATCGACTCGTTGGCGGAGTGGGTGTGGATGATCGCCCGGTCGATCCAGTCCCACTCCGCCTCGCGGCGCGTGACCGCGGTTCCGTCGGGCAGGGTCCGGGTGAACGTTCGTGGTTCCCAGCCGAGCCAGCGTCTCGGGGAGACGCCGGCGGCCAGGATCGCCTCTACCTCGCGGCGCGCCGACGGCTCACGGAGCGCCGCTTGGAGAAATCCAGCGACGGCGGGACGACACGGTTGTGGATCATCGCGGTCCGCCACACCCGCTCCCACTCGCCGTGGTCCAGGCCCTCGGCCAGCATCTGCGCCCAGCTCATCCCGAGGTCGTCGCCGTCGACCGTCTCGGCGCGCACGAAGCAGGCCTCCGCGATGTCGCGGCACCACGCGGTGGGCGGAGAGTCGTCCACCCACCCGTCGGCGTGCTTGTCGAGGAGCCCCTGCCAGGTGACAATGCCCGGCTCGTCGCCGTCCGGCGGCAGCGCCCGCAGCACGATCCGGAACGTGACGTCGGCGGCGGCGTCCCAGGCTGCCGCGAGTTCGTCCTCGACCGTCTTGATGTCGGTGTCGACCTTCGCGACGGGACGGTCCCCGGACAGCCGGATGTCGCCCTTCTCGCTGTCCTTCTGCGCGGTGAGCGTGGTCTGCCGCAGTTCGGTGAGCGCGGCGAGGCGCTGCTCGAGGTCGGCGATCTGCTGCGCCTGGTCGCGGTCGATGCAGATCGGGACTTTGGTGAGGTCGTTCGCTCGCCGGGCGGCGATGCGGGCGCGGAGGGACGCGACGTCGGACTTGGGGAGGTTCCTGCGGGGGAGAGGCTGGTGGGGGAGAGGCTGGTGGGGGAGAGGTTCAGGGGAGGGT
>JAVHXR010000007.1:578-2111 GCA_031119515.1 Propionicimonas sp. | reverse complement strand
CCCCCCCCCGGCCGGGCCCGCCCCCGCGCCCGGCCGACCCGGTACTGGGGGGTCAGCTCGCGAGGATGCTGACGTCGAGCCACCGCTTCTGGAACGCGAGCTTGAACTGGCGCATGAACTTGCCGCCGTCATCCGACGGGTCGATCGGGACCTCGTTCGCGACACCGACCTTCACCTGGTACAGGTAGGAGCAGATCTGCGACGCGGCCGCGGCCGTCGCCTGCGCCAGGCCGAGGCGCTGCCCCAGGTAGAGGGTGCCGCCGGTCTTCAGCAGGTTGTGGACCTTGTAATCGGTAGCGTTCGTCGGCGCCTGCGGGTCGAAGATGACCTGCACCGGGTCGATGCTGATCCGGTTCCGGCCCAAGCTCTCGAAGATGTCGACGGTGCCGAGCCGGATGTCCTCGAACGTGCCCTGTTCGCCGTTGACGCCGAGGTTCCGGACCGACAGCTGGATCGGGGTGCCGGCGTTCCACTCGGCGAGGGTGATCTTGGTGGCCGGGTCGGCGATGGCGGGGATCAGCTGGGCGACGATGTTGCCGATGGTGCCGATGCCCTCGGGGTAGACGCTGGTCATGGTGACCTACTCCTCGCTTCTTCGCGCCGGCGGGCTTGCCGTCGGCGGGCTGGTCGGGGGTGGGGAGGTTGTCGGCGGGCTTCTCGGGGACCTTGCTGTGGGGCAGGGGCTCGCCGGTGCGGACGTCGACGGCCGGCTCGGTCGCGAGGATCGTCAGGCCGTCGGCCTGCGCGATCTCCTTGGATGTGGTCCACGCGTTGCCCGACTCTCCGTCGGTGACACGCACGTACTCGGTGCTCATGGTGTGGTTCTCCTTGTGTGGTGGTGGGCGAAGGTGAGGGTCTGGGAGTAGCGCAGGTCGGGGCCCGTCCCGTCGGTCAGTTCGGGGCCGACGTCGACCTCCTCGACGGGCCCTCCTTGCGGGCCGCCGATGCGGGAGTTGGTGAACTCGGCGGCGACCTTGACGGCGAGGATCCGCAGCACGTCCAGCGACGCGCTGACGCACATCAGCCGCCACACCTGCCTGTTCGTGATCTGCACGGCGGCGAGCCGTTCGCGGCGGCTGCGGGCCTCGCCGCCGTAGATGACGACGTACTCCCTGGGTGGGGTGGTCGCCGGTTTCTGCTCGTACGGGTCCGCGCCGATCGAGGTGAGGCGGGCTTTGATCTCGGCGACGTCGGCTGCGCGCACGGAACCTCCTTTCCTGCGTGTGGCAAGGGGTTAGGTCCGTTCTCAATGTATGATTGAGTGGTGGAGCACAACCCGCCCGGGCGGCCATCGGATCAGGATCTGCGCTGGCTCTATCTCGATGAGAGGCTCAGCGCCCGCGAGATAGGAAGGCGGTTCGGGGTCAGCAAGACATCTGTGGTCCGCTGGCTGACGGTTGCTGGGATTGATCGCCGCGAGGCGAACCGTGGGATGGGAAACCGTGGTGTCGAAGCGCCTGGCGCGGCAGATCTGGAGCGCCTAGTTCACATCGAGCACCGGAGTTACCGCGAGATCGGGGAACAGTACGGGGT
>JAVHXR010000007.1:0-568 GCA_031119515.1 Propionicimonas sp. | reverse complement strand
TAGATCCGAGCGCCGTCATGCACTGGCTCAGGAAGCACGGGATATCCGCACCTACGGTCTGGCAGACCCGCAAACGAGGCCGAACCATCAGCCTGCCCAGCCCCGCCGAACTGAGACATCGGGTCGAGCACCTCGGGGAGTCCGTTACTGCTATCGCCAGAGCAGCCGGCGTCAGCAAGAGCACCCTGCTTCGAGCCTGCCATGACTCCGGAATCCGGGTGCATCGGGACGGCTGGAACTCCGAGAGGTTGACCTGCCTCGACGGCCACGAGGCCCGGTCCGTGTACGAGCAGCGCGTCGACAACTGGCTGCACCTGCACAACCTCGCGCACGTCGTCGAGCCCCGCTACCCGTGGGACGCCCGATACAGGGCCGACTTTCTGGTGGGCGACACCTACATCGAGGTTTGGGGAGTGACCAACAACGACCGCTACCAGCAGCGCAAGGCCATGAAGATCGAACGCTGCCGCCAGGAGGGGCTGCCACTCATTCAACTCCGCGTCTGGGACTTCTCCCGACGCTGGCAGCGTCGACTGGAACCCCTGCTACAGCAGAGTCTCAGTGAGAC
>JAVHXR010000207.1 GCA_031119515.1 Propionicimonas sp. | reverse complement strand
GGTCAGCGTCGACACCACCGGCGCGACCAGCAGCTGGTGCGCGAGGTAGCTCCAGTAGCGGCCCGATCCCAGCCGGGCGAACACCCGTCGCCACCAGGAGCGTGCGGACGGGCGCGGCCAGGCGGGGTCGGGGATCTCCGGCAGGCCGGTCAGCCTCAGCAGGCGGCGCTCGAAGGTCCCGGTGCCGCGGGCGATCAGCAGGGCCAGCGCGATGATCGGCAGCCCGATCACCAGCACGGCGAGGCCCAGACCGGTCCCGAGCACCGCCCACAGCACCGACATCGTGATCATGGTGACCACGAAGCTGACGAACAGGTAGGCGATCGAGCCGGGAGTACGTCGCCACAACGCTGGGTAGCTGCCGGTGTCCTGCCGGGACGTGGTGGTCATCCCTGCCCTCCTCGGGAACGGTGTCGACCGGCCGTGCCGGTCGGATGGGAACAACCTACGAACCCGTGGCCGGCACCGGTAGCCGGTGGCCCCCCGGTCCCGGCCGGGGGTTGTCCCCACCCACCCCCGCGCCGGCGAGAACATCCTGCCCGGACAGCACAGTGCCCCGCGCGGGGGGAGCGCGGGGCACTGGTTGGCTCGGCCGGGGAGGTGGACCGGGCCTCAGGTGAACACGTCAGGTGAAGAGGCTGACCCCACCGGGGCCGACGAGCAGACCGACGACGATCAGCACGATGCCCCAGAGGACCTGCTTACGGACGATGGCGAAGATGCCGGAGATGACCAGCACCGCCGCGAGGATCCACAGAAGGGTAGCCATACGCGTCTCCCGTCAGTCGTCGCGGAGGGCGTCGTTGACGCCGTCCTTGATGTTCTCGCCGGCCTTCTTCGCCGCCGCTTTGGCCTGGTCGAGCTTGCCCTCGGCCTCGAGGCGCTCGTCGTCGGTGAGCTTTCCCCAGCCCTCCTTGACCTTGCCCGCGACATCCTCTGCGGCGTTCCTGGCCTTGTCATCGATTCCCATGTCGACTCCTTGTCTTGCTCTCCATTGCACTTCCATTACCCCTGGTGCGAACCCGTTAACCAGCGACGGGTGCGGCGAACAGATCAGCTGCCGGTGTTGCCGACGAACCGGCCGGGGTCCGCCAGGAACTCGTCACGGCAGGACTCCGAACAGAACAGGTAGGTCTGCGCGTCGAAACTGGCGGTCGCGCCGGGGTTCTGCTCGTCGACCGGCATCCCGCAGACCGGGCATTCGGTGGTCGTCGTCATCGTCGTTCCTCTCGCTCGGACGGTGGGCCCGGCGCGCGACCGGGGCACCACCGGGTGACCTCAGCTCGCCAACGGCTCGGAGGGCTCGAGCAGCGCGCGGGTGCGGTCCAGCAGCCGCCGGATGATCCGGGACACCTGCATCTGGGAGACGCCCAGCCTGCGGGCGATCTCGCTCTGGGTGCACTCCTCCTCGAACCGCCACTTCAGCACCTGCCGGTCCCTGGGTGGCAGTGAGGCGAGCGCGCGCCTGAGGTCGAGGCGTTCGACCAGTTCCGTGATCAGCTCGCCGCCCCCGGCGAGCGAGTCGCCGAAGCTCGTGGACGCGTCCGGGTGGGCCGGAGCCTCCAGCGAGAGCGGACGGAAGCTGGTAGTGATCCCGACGCACTCGCGCACCTTCGCGTCGGCAACCTCCAGGCGGCGGCCGATCTCGGCGACGGTGACCTCCCGGCCGGTGGCCTGCTCGAGTTCGGCACGCGCCCTGACGACCCGGGAGCGGAGCTCCTGGATCTGGCGGGGCGGACGCACCACCCAGCAGTGGTCGCGGAAGTACCGCTTGAGCTCACCGGTGATCGTCGGGACGGCGAACGACGCGAACACCCTGCCGTCGTCGGGGTCGAAGCGCTCGATCGCCAGCAGCAGGGCGGTCCGGGCGACCTGCAGCAGGTCGTCGTGGTCGGCGCCCCGGCCGACGTAGCGCCCGGCCAGCGCGTCGCACAGGGGAAGGTTGACCTCGACCAGTTCGGCGATGATGGCCTGGCGCCGGTCGGGAGCCGTCGCCGACTGCAGGTGGGTGAAGAGTTGGCTGGTGCGCTGTTCGCGCTCGGTGACAGTGGTTGCGAGTGCAAGCCCACGTGCCATGATTCGCTCCTCTCGGAGGGAATTTCATCAAAGTCGGCACGTGGTTGAACCGCCCTGACTCTTGCCAGCCTGCCACGCACCGCCCCGATGGGCAACCCCCGCGGCTGTGGAGCCCCGGCTCCCAGCTTGGTTCGACCACCCGGCCCGAGCCTGCCCTTCCACGTGGCGGCGCGCCGGCTGGATGTTTCAACCGACGCACCTCCGGGGCAGGACGGCGGGCCCACGCGTCCACCCGGTGCCACCCCTGTACCCCGATGCGGAGGCGGCTAACTCGGGCTCTCCGCGCAGCCCCGGCAAAGGGTCGCCGACCGCTATCGGCGAGGGGGCGCGGGCTCCCCACCCAGCAGGTCGCGGACGGCGGCCTCCAGCGCGGTGCGGCGCGCGGTCGCCCCGCGCGCGAGCGCCGCGGCCCCCAGGCTGATGGTCGAGCCGCGCTCGAACCGGTCGATCACCCTGGGGTCGATGTAGGAGTTCCGGGCGACCGCCGGGGTGTTGCCGAGGTAGCCGGCGACCCGGGCCACTGCGGCCCGGATCGCCCGGCGACGGGACGCCCGGCTGTCCGCCGCCTCGCCGGTGGCGGCCAGCTGTTCGGCAGCGATCACGGTGGCGTGCCAGGTCCGGAAATCCTTCGCGGTGAACTCTCCGTCGAAAAGCCGGGCCAGGTAGTCGTTGACGGCCGCCGCCGACAGGGCTGTCCAGCCGGCGTCGGTGCGGTAGCCCAGCAGCCGGTCGCCGGGCCGGCCGGCCCGGCGGAACTCCTCGACCACGCGCACCAGCCCGGGCTGGCCGATGTCGACGACATGCTCGATCCCCGACTTGCCGGTGAACCTGAACCGGAGCCCGTCACCGTGCCGCCGGACGTGGCGGCGCTCCAGGGTGGTGAGCCCGAACGAGCCGTGCCGGTCGGCGTAGACGTCGTTGCCGATCCGGAAGCAGCCCTCGTCGAGCAACCGGACGGCGAGCGCGGCCGCGCGTTCGAGCGGCATCCCCTCGCGCCGCAGGTCCCGGGCGAGCCTGCGCCTGACCTGCGGCAGCCGTTCCGCAGCGGCGACCACCCGCTCGAACTTCTGCCGGTCGCGCCGCTGCCGCCAGGCCGGGTGGTAGAGGTACTGGCGCCGGCCGGCCGCGTCGAGCCCGGTCGCCTGGAGGTGCCCGAGGACGTCCGGGCAGATCCAGACCTCTCGCCAGGCGGGCGGAATGGCCAGGGCGCGCACCCGCTCGACCTGCGCGGGGGTGAGCCGGCGTCCGTCCTGGTCGGCGTAGCTGAAGCCGCGCCCCCTGCGACGGCGCGACCAGCCTGGGGTATCGGGGGAGACCCTGCGCAGGCGCGGCATGCCCAATCCATACCCACTCCTCTCCCCCGGCGATCATCCAGGGACGGCTACCGCGCCGCCGCGGTCGTGGCTAGGGTCGCAGGATCGGCCGCCCGGCCCAGGCAGGAGAACCGATGACCGACGACCAAGCCGACACCGTCGATCCTCCCGAGCGGGACGAGAGACCCGCCGAACGGCTCGACCGGAACTGGTCGGAGCTGCTCCAGGAGCTCCGCGTCACCCAGACCGGGATCCAGATCCTCTCCGGCTTCCTGCTCACGCTGCCGTTCCAGGCACGGTTCGCAGAGCTCGACCCCGTCCTGGTGGCCGTGTTCCTGGCGGCCGTGGTGCTGGGAACGCTGGCGACCTGCGTGATCGTGGCGCCGGTCACCGCGCACCGGCTGCTGTTCCGCCGCCACGCCAAGGATGTGCTCGTCTCGGCCGGCGACCTGATGGCGAAGGCGGGACTGGCGCTGCTGGCGCTCGCGGTGACGATGGTGGTGGCGCTGGTCTTCGGGTTCGTCCTCGACCCGGTCGCCGGGCTGGTCGCCGGCGCCGTGGCCCTGGCGGGCTTCGTGCTGCTGTGGGTGGTGGTCCCGTTCCTGCTCACCCGTCGGGAGGGGGAGGCCCGGTACCGCTGAGGTCAGGCGTCCTCGGGCTCGAGGCCCGTCTCGATCACCCTGGACGCGAGCTCACGCAGCTTGAGGTTTCGCTGCTGGCTCGCGTCCCGCAGCCGGGCGAAGGCCTCGGACGGCGTCACCCGGTGCCGCTCGACCAGAATCCCGGTGGCTTGCCCGATCAGCCGGTGGCTGTCGACGGCCTGCTGCAGGTTGGCCTCCCGGTCCGCGGCCTCCTGCACTACGGAGACCCTGCGCAGTGCGGCCGCGAAGGCGGCTGCCATCAGGTCGGCGGCGATCATCTCCTCAAGGCTGATCCGGCGCGGCCGCGGGAACTGGATCCAGGCCCGGCAGTCGATGTCGGGGGCGGGGGGGACGAGCAGGATGCCCGGCCGCAGCGACACGGTGTCCGGGCTCGTCTGTCCGCCGAGTCCGGCCAGGACGCCGTCGGCCAGGTCCTCCGACCCGACCGAGTCGGAGGAGTTGAACCAGCGGCGGGCGCCGTCACCGTCGCCGAGCTGGATCGTGCACTCGCCGTCGAACAGCAGCGAGAAGCCGTGCTCGGCGATCCCGATCAGCGCGGCCAGGTCGTCCACTGTCGCGAGGCTCTGCCCGACCTGGGCAGCGGCCGCCCTGCGTTCCCGCGCCTCGCGCGAGCGGGTGATGTCGCGGATGGTGCGCAGGTGGGTGGTGCCGATCGCCTCGTGGACGATCGTGGCTCCGCCCGAGCGCACCCAGATCGGACGCCGGTCGCGCCGGTACACCCGGAACTCGCGTTCGACCGGCTCGCCCGCGAGCACGTCGTCGTGGGCGGCGGCGAACTCCGCGAAACCCTCCGGGTCCTCCTCGGCGGTCGGCCACCACGGATACGGCGGACGGAACGGCCCGTCCTCCAGCCGGTAGCCCAGCAGGTCGGTGAAGGCCTGGTTCATCTCCAGGACGAGGCCCTCGGAGTCGAAGATCACCAGCCCGTCGCGGATCGAGCGGATCACCGCCTGCCGCCACGCGGCATCGATCGAGTGCGCGCGGGCGCTCTCCTGGTTCGCCACCAGGCGGGCCTCCAGGTCGGCCATCTCGTGATCGTGACCGGTTCCGGCTCCGACCGCAAGCCGGGGCACCTCCCCCGGAAGGCCTGACACCTCGTCCGCCTTCGATTCCAAGGCCATACTCCCCCCAGTTGGTGGGTGCCCGGGGGTCCGCGCCGCGGATGTGCACCACGTGGTGTTGAGGTCGACGCTGGAAGCCTAGCAACGCGCGCCGCACCCGCACCGTTCGGCGGCCCCGGAACTCCTGGTGTCCGGGCCCGGATGGTTTCGTCCCGGACGGGCAGGGGTAAGCACCGCGGCAGACCGCAGCCACCCAGGAGGACGCGATGCCAGGCAAACGCCCCGGACCCTCGGTGAAGGACCCGGAACTCTACGAAGCCCTTCGTGACGACGGCGCGAGCAAGGAGAAGGC
>JAVHXR010000206.1 GCA_031119515.1 Propionicimonas sp. | reverse complement strand
AGCCGTAGTTGTGGTGCCAGTAGTCGAAGGAGAGGATCTCGAACAGGTTGGGGATCCGCCGGAACTCGGCGACGGTGTCGTCCAGCTCCTCGGCCGGCACCCGGTACCTGGTCTCCCAGCTGCCGTCGGGGTGCCGGATCACCCGCGACTTCTCCGGCGGGGTGTCCAGGTAGCGCGCCTGGCAGAACGCGCAGTGCCGGCCGTGCTGGGCCGGGTCGAGCGGGACGGGGTCGGGCAGCCGTAGCCCCAGCGGACGGTTGCCGCGGCCCGGGACCGTCCACACCTCGGTGCCGCTGAACGGGTTGAGCTGCTTGACGGTGCCGTCCTGCATCCGGGTCAGCCAGTCCGGCTCCCGCAAGTACGGATACAGCATGGCTCTCCCTCGCGCCGGCGCCCGAATCGACGCCGCGGACGCGCCTCCACCCTAATCGGTCGGACGCTCCGCTCTCCGCGTCCTCGCCGGGGTGCAACCGAAACCGCGGCAGCGACGTCCAAGCGATCGACGAAACCGAAGAAAGGCCCGCCATGCCGTCCCTGCCCGCGCCCTGTGTCACCGCGGCGGAAGTCTTCCAGCACCCGCTGGTCGAGGAGCCCGCCGCATCCGGCCGTCCCGACCTCCAGGCACGGCAACTGCTCGACCAGGCCACCCGGCTGTGCGCTTCCTGCCCGCTGGCCGACCGCTGCCTCTACGACGCCGTCGTCGAGCACGACGTCGCCGGGGTCGCCGGTGGGACCACCCCGTCCCAGCGGCTGCGGATCCGGCGGCTGCTCGGCATCCGGGTCGAGCCCGAGGATCTCGGCGAGTTCACCGGCACGACCAGGGAGCGTGGCCGGCTGACCTCCGCCGAGGTGATGCGGCTGCGTCGCGCCGAGCCCGACGCCAGCCTCGAGACGATCGCAGAACGCCTCGGCTGCTCGCTGTCCACGGTCAAGCGCGACCTCCGGCAGGCCAGGGCGGACGCTCCGGTCGTCGCGGCCCGCGCTCCCCGTCCGCCGCTGGACGCCGTCCTCGCGGCCCGCGCCGTGGTGGCGGGGACAGGGGCCGCCGCGCGGGTGGCCTGACCGGTCAGGCCGGGACGAGGCTCAGCTCGACCGCCACCCGGTCCCCGACGTCGATTCCGGCCGGCCGCCTGACGGCGTCCTTCAGGGGCAGCAGGTAGCCGCCGTTGCGGGGGAAGAGCGAGGTGGTGAAGGTGGTCCCGGCGACGACCGCCCGCACCGGGATCACCCCCCAGCCGTAGGTGAACGCCGTCGCCACCGAGCCGATCGCCTCGCTCTCGTCCTCGGGGATGACGACGTAGTAGAACGGCGCCGGGCCGCGCCATTCGATCACCTCGCCCACGAACTCGAGTTCCACAGCCAGCAGTATCCGTCAGTCCTGCGGCGGGTCCTCGCCGACCAGGCCGTCGATCGCCTCCCGGAAGAGGTCGGCGTGGCCGACGTGGCGGGCGTACTCGTCGCAGGTGTCCACCAGGACGCGGCGCAGGTTGGGTGAGGTGCCGTCGTCGCGCACCACGCGTGCGGGCTGGTCGAGCCCGCCGGCCGCCAGGACGGTCGCCCAGGCCCGCCGCGACTTCTCCACCGCCCGCTGCCAGAGTCCGTAGAGCTCCGCGGGGGAGTCGCCTGCGGCGGAGTGCCAGTCCCACTCGGGGTCGACCGAGAACAGGTCGGGATCCCACGGCTCGCCCGGCGGCTCGCCGGTGAGGTCGCGCCACACGAAGTTCTCCTCGACCAGGGCGAGGTGCTTGATCAACCCGGCCAGCGTCATCGCCGACGGCGGGTGGGCCCGGTGCAGGGCCTCGGAGCCCAGCCCGCCCACCTTCCAGGCGAACTGGGCGCGCGAGCGCTCCAGGGAGAACAGCAGGGTCTCGGCCTCGCTGCCTGCGAGGACCTCGTCGATCCGGGTGTCGAGTTCGACCGTCTCGGTCACGTCAGCTCCTTTCGTGGCGCGCTCACCGGGTGCTCCGCAGCGTCCAGGTGTAGGCGTCGGTGTAGAGGTGGCCCTCGGTGATCAGGCGCTCCTGCGCCCAGCCGAGGTCGGGTCCGCTCAGCTGCCGCCACCAGGCGGCGAGCCGGCGGCTCAGGACGGTGGCCGGAGTCGGCCTGGCCGTCGTGGCGAGCGCGGGGTTGCGGGTGGTCGGCTGGTGGACCAGCGAGAGCCCGCCCCGAGGGGTGGCCGGAAGGGTTCTGACTGTCATGGAAAGGACTGTAGAGTGGGTTCCGGACGTTCTACTTCCGGTATGCACGAGGTCTTTCACAAATCCTCCGAGGAGTCTGCCGTGACGGTCGAGACCAGCCCCACCTCGCGGGCGCTGCTCGCCCTCGAACTGATCCAGGCCAACCCCGGTGTCACCGCCGACCGGCTGGCCGACACCCTCGGCGTCACCGAGCGGGCCGCCCGCCGCTACGTCGGCATCCTGCGCGAGGCCGAGATCCCGATCCTGTCCGCCCGCGGCCCCTACGGCGGCTACACGGTCGGACGCGGGGTCAGGCTGCCGCCGCTGATCTTCAGCGCCACCGAGGCGCTCGGGCTGGTGATGGCGGCACTGGACGCCCACTACGACGCCACCGATCCGGCCGATCCGATGGGCAGCGCGCTCGGCAAGATCCTGCGGGCGCTGCCGGAGCCGGTCGCCCGGCAGGCCGAGATGGTCCGCAGGACGGCCCGCACCGTCCCCGACCGTTACGGCGCCCGGCCGGACCCGGCCACCACCGCACAGCTCGTCCAGGCCTGCGCGAACCGGCAGCTCGTCCGGCTCGGCTACCGGTCGGAGGCCGGAACGGAATGGGTCACAAGGGTGGAGCCGTGGTCGGTGGTGTCCCGGCACGGCCGGTGGTACCTGCTGTGCCGGCTGGTGAGGAGCCGGGGGATCCGCACCTACCGGCTGGACAGGGTGCAGAGCGTCGAGTTGCTGGACGACCAGTTCGAGCCACCGGAGGACCTCGACGCCGTCACCACCCTGGAGGAGAACATGGCCGCCGGGTGGGAGTTCGCCGCCGAGGTCGTGATCGACGCCCCGCTGGAGCGGGTGGCCGACTGGGTGCCCCGTTCGATCGGCCGGCTGGAGCCGATCGACGAAGGCAGCTGCCGCCTTGTCGGCACCACCAGCACTCCGGACTGGTACGCCGAGATGCTGGCCGCGCTACCGGTCGGTTTCCGGATCGTCGGCGGGGATGAACTGCGGGCCGCGGCCAGGACGCTGGGCGAACGGATGCTCGCTGCGGCGGCTCAGCCCGCGGTCCACTCCGAGGCCAGCACGCCGTAGAGGAAGGTGTCCTGCCAGACCGGCTGGCCCTCCGGGTCGAGGGCGAAGCTGGCGTTGCCGACCAGCCGGCCCTCGCGGCGGAACCCGCACCGCTCCAGCAACCGCCACGAGGCGAGGTTGGCCGGGTTGCACCGCGCCACCACCCGATGCGCGCCCCAGTCGGCGAACGCCCGTCCGACGAACGCCCTGGCCGCCTCGCTCGCGTAACCGTTGCCCCAGTGGTCGGGGTGGAACACGTAGCCGAGTTCGTAGCTGCGCCACTCCGGCGGCTCCTCGGCGTTGAAGTACAGGTTGCCGACCAGCGTCCCCGAGGTTGCCAGGCAGACCGCCCAGAACGCGGGATCGTGGCTGCGCCGGCTGGCCTCCTCCTCGCACTGTGCCAGCGACTGGACGCCGTACGGCTCGTAGCGGACCGCCTCGGGGCGGGAGAGGTAGGAGTGCAATCCGGCCCCGTCGGAAGGCTCGAACCGCCGCACCAGCAGGCGCGGGGTGCGCAGCAGCGTCCGCGGGCCGGTCGTGAAGGCGACCAGCGACTGGTGGGTGCCCGACATGCCTGCATCCTAGGGACGCGGGCGGGCACGCGGGCAGGTTCGCCGCGGGACGCTCCGGCGGACTCCCCGGCCTCCCCGGCCAGGACGCGCCGGTCAGGCGGCGGTGGCCCCTCGGGACCGCCGCCGATCCGCCTTGCCGGGCGCGAACCAGCGGTCGAGCTCCTCGGCGGTGCCGTCGGCGGTGAAGGTGCCGGTGACGTGGTCGGCAGCGGCCCTCACCTCGGCCGGAGAGCCGCCGAGGGCGACCCCGCGTCCGGCCCAGGTGAGCATCTCCACGTCGTTGCGGCCGTCCCCGATGGCGAGCACGTCGGACTGGGCGACGCCGAGCGCCTGCGCGACCTCCACCAGCGCGAGCGCCTTGTTGACCCCGTCCGGAGCGATGTCCAGCCAGGCCGACCAGCCGACGAAGTAGCTGACACCGTGCAAGCCGAGCCGGTCGGCGAGCGCGATGAAGTCGTCGTCGGACGCGTCCGGGTCACGCACCACGATCCGGGTGACGTCGCTGCCGGCCAGGTCATCGGCCGTCACGACCTCGATCGAGCCGGTGAGGTCGCCCTCCGGGAACTGCTTGGTGACCCGGTAGCCCTCGCCGATGACCTCAGCCGCGAGCGCGGCCGTCGGATGCTCCTGGAGCACCCGTTCCACCACCCGGGCGGGGTTGAACGTGATCACCTGCTGGAACTCCAGCGGCGGGAACTGGACGCACACCGCGCCGTTCGAGGCCACCACCGGGCCGCGCGGCAGGTCGAGTTCTTCGAAGACCGGTCGGGTAGCGTGCCAGCTACGCCCGGTCGCAAGGACGACGGGCACTCCCGCGTCCACCACTCGTCGGACACTCCGACGGACACTGTCCGGCAGCCTTCCCTCGTGGTCGACGAGCGTGCCGTCGATGTCGAGTGCTACCAACTGCGGCCTCCAAGCCGCCTGCGGCCCCCTGGCCGCGCCTGTCTCGTTTCTCATCTTCACCCAAGGCTAGCCCGCCACCCGTAACAGTCGGTGGAGGCAGGGTGACGACTCGGCTAACTCCCCTCACCGCGCCGGAGCGCGGGTGGGGTCCGTCGGGCCGCGCGGAACGCTTCCCACACCGTCCGGGCTGTCGCGGCGGCTCAGGGACGCAGGTACTCCAGCCCGCCGAGGTAGGGGCGCAGGGCCGCCGGGACGTACACCGAGCCGTCGGCCTGCTGGTGGTTCTCCAGCAGCATGATGATCGGCCGGGCCATCGAGCACAGCGTGCCGTTCAGGGTCGCCACGGACGCCACGCCGTCGCCGCCGCGCATCCGGATGTTGAGCCGCCGGGCCTGGAACTCGGTGCAGTTGGAGGTGGAGGTGATCTCGCGGTAGCGCCCCTGGCTGGGCACGTAGCCGTAGCAGTCGTACTTGCGCGCCGCCGACAGGCCGAGGTCGCCGGCCGCGACGTCGAGCACCTGGAAGGGGATCTCGAGCAGCTTGATGAACTCCTTCTCGAACCCGAGCAGCTTCTCGTGCCAGGCCGCCGCGTCCTCGGGGGCGCAGTAGACGAACATCTCGACCTTGTCGAACCAGTGCACCCGGAAGATCCCCTTGGTGTCCTTGCCGTACGAGCCCGCCTCGCGGCGGTAGCACGGCGAGAATGCCACGTACTGCCGTGGCAGGCTCGCGGCGTCGAGGATCTCCTCTGAGTGGTAGGC
>JAVHXR010000205.1 GCA_031119515.1 Propionicimonas sp. | reverse complement strand
GCTCCGGACCGGACGTGCATGACCCACACCAACCGTCACCTGGTCCCCCTTGACCACTAGCCGCTGTTGAAGCCCCCCACCCCGCGTTCGCTGCCCAAAGCAGTTGAAACGTTCAAATCCGGGAGCTACGTGAGTTTAACCACGACCGGACGCGCATTTCCACCCTCTGAGCGAAAATGTCTCTCCTAGGTGACGGGTTCCCCCCGCGATGGGCCTCGCGAGAGCCGCGACAACGCGGGGCCCGCGGGTGCCGGCGGCCCCGATCGGGGCGGAACTCCAGAACTCACCGGTGCAGTGAGCCGACCCTCCAGATCCACTCGCTCGGCGCCGGAGTCGGCGGCAGTTGGTCGCGCGTCGGGGCCAGGGGTCAGCCCGCGTCCGGTTCGGTACAACCGCAGGATGCCCGGGGCACGAGATCGAAAGGAACCTGAATGTTGCGGCTGCGGCGCGGTTGCTCCTGGATCACGCGCCGTTTGCGGACGCCGGAGTTCCCATCCTGGGCGTGGAGCCGTCCTGCCTCGCGGTCTGGCACAGCGACGCCGGCGACCTCGTGGATGACCCCCGGATCGAAAGGGTGGCGGATGCCATGGTGACCCTGGCGCAGCTGCTTGAACGCACTCCGGGGTACGAGCCGCCCGACCTCTCGGGGCACCGCGTGGTCGCCCAGCCGCACTGTCACGAGGCGTCCGTCCTGGGCTGGGGCGACCAGGAGTCACTGCTGCGGCGGACGGGCGCCAGCCTTGTCGTGCTCGGCGGGTGTTGCGGGCTCGCCGGCAACTTCGGGGTCGAGCAGGGCCACTACGACGTCAGTGTCGCCGTCGCGGAGGACCAGTTGCTGCCAGCCCTGCGGGGCGCACCGGCGGACGCGATCGTGCTCGCCGACGGTTTCTCCTGCCGCAAGCAGGTGTCCGACCTGACCGGACGTGCGGCCCTCACCCTCGCCGAACTGCTGTATGCCCACCGGGACCGCTGACGAGGCGACCAGAGCCCTGGCCACGGTCAACCGAGGACAGTTGGTCGCCTAGGACACCCCGAGGGCGACCAGGTTCCCGGTCAGGGCGAGTGCGTCGCCGGTCCGATCGGCCTTGCTCACGATGATCGCTCCCTCGAGCGCAGCCACCACCGCCCTCGCGTGGTCCGCGGCCGTCTCGGGCGCCACGCCGAACGCGGCGAGGCCGTCGGCGATCCGGCGGCTCCAGGTCGCGAACGCCTCGCTGGCCACCGACCGCAGTTCCGGGAACGCGGCCGGAGCCTCGATGGCGATGGCCGCGATCGGACATCCCCGGGCATAGTCGCTGGCTGCCAGGAAGTCGGCGAGCCTTGCCGCCAGTCCCCGCAGGAACTCTCCCGCCGATGCCGCCTCGGCCTGCGCCTGGCCCGTCCACCGCAGGAGGTCCGCCAGGGAGGACTGGATCACCGCCTCCCCGAGTTCGGCCTTCCCGCGCGGGAAATGGAAGTACACCGAACCTCGGGGGGTACCGGTGGACTCCCAGACGTCCCTGAACGACGTCCCGGTGAAGCCGTGCTGGCGCATCAGCAGGGTGGCTCCCGAGACCATCCGGTCGCGGGTGTCGGAGTGGGAGTTCATCCACCTAGCGTACGGCTATGTCGGTCGGCATACTGACCTCGGCGCGATGAGCGCTGGAGATCATGTCGAGCGGACGAGGAGTGCGCTGCCATGGCGAGAGCCCCACAGATCGGCGCGGCGTCATCGGCGGTGCACGGACGCAGCAGCGAGTTGGCTGCGATTCACGCGCTGATCGCCGGCGCTCGCAATGGGACCAGCGGCGCCCTGCTGATCGAGGGCGACCCCGGTGTCGGGAAGACGACCCTCCTCGACACCGCCGTCGGTGGTGCCGGCGGGGTGCGCGTGCTCAGGATCTCCGGCTTCGAGGTCGAGGCAGGATTCCCGTACGCCGCGCTGCAGCGCCTGCTCGCGCCGCTCGCCGGGCACGCGGCCAGCATCCCCGACCTCCAGCGAGCCGCGTTGCGGGTGGCGGTCGGCCTGGGACCGGGAGACCCGCCCCAACGCGCCCTGGTGGGCCTCGGCACGCTCTCGTTGCTCTCGAGCGCCGGTGACGAGCAGGCGACCATCTGCGTCGTGGACGACGCCAACTACCTCGACAGCGAGTCCGCGGAGGTGCTCGGCTTCGTGGCACGCCGCCTGTCCGCCGAGCATGTCGCCCTCGTGTTCGCCGGACGCGAGGACGGTCCGCTGCAGCGGACGCTCGCCGGCGTGGCACGACTGGCGTTGTCGGGGCTTGATCCGGCATCGGCGGCGGCGGTCCTGAGGGACGCGGTCGCGGCCGAACTCGACCCGTCCGTGGTCGCGAGGATCGTGGAGTTCACCGGCGGCAACCCGCTGGCGCTCCGCGAGCTCGGCGACCACTGGTCGGCCGAGGAGTTGACCTCCGTCGGGATGGCGCACGAGCCCGTGCCGATCGGGCGCACCCTGGAGGACCACTACCGGGCACGGGTCGAGTCGCTGCCGGCGGAGTCCCAGACCTGGCTGCTGGTGGCCGCGGCCGAGTCGACCGGGGACGCCTCCGTGGTGCGCCTGGCGGCGGACGGCCTCGGCGTCACCCCCGGTGCGTCGAGCGCTGCCGAAGCAGGTGGGCTGGTGGAGGTCCGCGACGCCGTCCGGTTCCGGCATCCGCTCGTGCGGTCCGCTGTGTACGCCCGCGCGACGGACGTCGAGCGACGCCGCGTCCACGGCGTGCTGCAGGCGGTGACCGCAGCCGGCGGGCAGCGCGAGGTCTCCGCGTGGCACGCGGCAGCCGCAGCGAACGGTCCCAGCGAGGAGGTCGCCGGCCGACTTGCCGGCCTGGCCGATCTGGCCGCCGCCCGCGGCGGGCTCTCCTCGCGTGCCCAGCTCCTGGCTCGGGCGGCGGAGCTGACGGTCGACGCCACGATCCGCCACGAGCGCGTGATCGGAGCGGCCGAGGCGGCCATCGGGTCGGGCGCCGGCCTGCTTGCCCAGCAATTGCTGGCGCGCCTGCCCGCCGACGAGCTCGACCCCGTGAGCCGGGGACGGATGTTCCTCGTCCAGGCGATGTGCTCGCTCTACCTCTCGGACCCGGCCGCGCTCCGGCACGGTGTCGCCACCCTGCTGGCGGCGGCCGACGAGTTCCGCGGGGTGGTGCCTGCCCTCGAGCAGCGCGCTCTGCTGCTGGCGATCACGTTCATCCAGACCACGGAGGCGGGCACCGTCGGGATCGACCTTCCCGGTCTGGGCCAGCGGATGCGGGAGGGGGCCGCCTCGCTGGAGAGCCCCTACGCGGTGGCCCTGCGGGCATCGAGTTCGTTCATCCTCGACGACTACGAGGTAGCGGTTCCCCTGCTGCGTGAGGCCGTCGCGATGCTCGAGGCGCTCGACGATCGGGAACTGCTGGAGTTCAGCTATTACTGCGTGAGCCCGACGGTCGGGCTGTGGGACGCGGACACGGCCTCCCGGCTGCTGCAGCGGACCGTGCGGATCGGGCGCGAGACCGGCGCCCTGCGCGAGGTCGACGCCGCGCTCTGGGTTCTCAGCGCGGTGGAACTGAGCCGGATGCATCCCCGGCTGGCGGGGGACTATCTCGCCCAGGCCGAGGAACTGAGGCGTGCGCTCGGCTACGGCGACCAGCAGGTGGTGAACGCCGCCTACCTCGCCTGGCAGGGCGTTCCCCGCTCCGCCGTGGAGGGGCTCGCCCAAGCCATGACCGACAGCGGGCTCGGCGGGGTGGCCCGGATGGCGATCGGTGCGCTGGCGGAGAACGAGATCGCCGACGGCGACTACCAGGCAGCCTTCGCCAGGCTCTCCGGGCTGGCCGAACAGCCCTTCCTCCAGGCTGGCTTCGCGCACCTGCCCGAACTCGTCGAGGCGGCCGTCCGCAGCGGCCACCGGGATCGGGCGAGCCGGGTGGCGAGCCTGGTCGATCGCTACGCCGACCTCGCCGGGACCGACCGCGCCGCAGGGCTCGCGCACCGCTGCGCTGCGCTGCTCGCAGACGATGCCAGCGCCGAGCGCCACTACCTGGCCTCGATCGCCGCGCTCGACACCCCCGGCCATGGCGGCGACTGTGCTCGTACCCGGCTGCTCTACGGCGAGTGGCTGCGACGGGTGCGCAGGCGAGGGGAGGCAAGCAAGCAGCTGCTGGCGGCCTGGGACGCCTTCGGACGGGTGGGTGCGACCGCCTTCGCCGAACGGGCCCGACGGGAGTTGAAGGCCGCCGGCGCCGAGCCCGACCAGGCCGCGCGGGTGGCCGGAGACCTGACCCCGCAGGAACTGGAGGTGGCACGGCTGGCGGCCCGCGGTGCCACCAACGCGGAGATCGGCGCTGCGCTGTTCATCAGCGCCAACACCGTCGACTACCACCTCCGCAAGGTGTTCCGGAAGCTCGACGTCACCTCCCGGCGCCAGCTGTCCGAGCACATGCCCTCGCTGTAGGCGGCACCGGCCCGGGTACGGCCACCACGTGGTGCCGGACCGGTGACCCCGCAGGGGACTACGCGCCGCGCGTGGTGCGGCCACCCCGCGGGACGGGAAGCATGGTGCACACACCCACCAGGAGGAGGACGACATGCCTCACGTCACGACCGAGGACGGCAGCCAGATCTTCTACAAGGACTGGGGCGCGGGAGGCTCGCCCGTGCTGCTCAGCCACGGCTGGCCGCTCAACTCCGACGCCTGGGAGGCGGCCGCCCTCTTCCTCGCCGCGAACGGACACCGCGCCATCGCCCACGACCGGCGTGGCCACGGCAGGTCCTCGCAGAGCTGGAGCGGCAACGAGATGGACACCTACGCCGACGACCTCGCCTGCCTGATCGACCATCTCGACCTCACCGACCTGACTCTGGTCGGTCACTCCACCGGTGGCGGGGAGGTCGTGCACTACGTGGCCCGCCACGGCTCGGCGCGGGTGTCGAAGGTCATCCTCGTCTCGGCGGTCCCGCCGTTGATGGTCCGGACGGACGACAACCCCGGCGGGTTACCGCCCGAGACCTTCGACTCGATCCGGGCCGGAGAGGCGCACAACCGCTCGCAGCTGTATCGCGACCTCGCGGACGGACCGTTCTTCGGCAACAACCGGACCGGGGACGTGCCGCAAGGGACCCGCGACGCCTTCTGGCTGCAGGGCCTCGCCTCCGGCACCCGGAACGCCTACGAGTGCATCGCGGCGTTCTCGGCCACCGACTTCCGTCCCGACCTGGCCCGGATCGACGTCCCGACCCTGGTCATCCACGGCGACGACGACCAGATCGTCCCCTTCGACATCAGCGGCAAGCTGACCGCCGACCTCGTCCCCGACGGCCGGCTGCTGGTCTACGCAGGCGGCGCGCACGGCCTGCCCGACACCGACCGCGAGCGGCTGCACGCCGACATGCTCGCCTTCATCGACAACTGACCACCACCGCGAACGGAGCACCCGATGACCACCGACACCCCCGACACGATCGTCCTCGTCCACGGCCTGTGGGTCACGCCCCGGAGTTGGGAGGCATGGAAGGCGCGGTTCGAGGCGAAGGGCTTCACCGTCCTGACT
>JAVHXR010000204.1 GCA_031119515.1 Propionicimonas sp. | reverse complement strand
ATCTCCTCCTGCGGGGTCGACCTGCCACGCGGAAGCTTGCCGACGTCGACCAGTTCCGACCCGGGGGGAACCTCGGCCAGCAGCGCGAGCGGGGCGAGGTGGTCGTAGAGCACCACCTCCGCGGCCCGGAGCGCTGCCAGCCCGGCCAGGGTCATCAGGCCCGGGTCGCCGGGGCCGCCACCGACCAGCACCACCGAGCCGGTCGCCGCCTCGGCGGGCCGGGAAGCCGCCACCGGAGCGGCCGCGGCGGGCCGGGACCCGAGGGCCCGTGCCGCCGCCTCGGCGGCCCTCGGCAGCACCGCCTCGATCTCGTCCAGCACGGCGTCGTCGTGGCTGGCCGAGACGAACCATGCCTCGAAGGCCGACGGCGGCAGCATCACCCCGTCGGACAGGGCCCGGTGGAAGAACGCCGTGAACAGCGCGGTGTCCTGCGCGAGGGCCGCGTTGTAGTCCAGCACCGGAGCCTCCGCCGGAGCCTCGCCGAAGAACACCGAGAACAACGACCCGGCGCGTTGCAGCCGGTGCGGTACACCGGCCAGGGCGAGGGCGGCGGTCACGGCCTCCCCGAGCCGCGACGAGGCCGCATCGACCCGGGCGTAGACCTCGTCGCCGGCCAGCCGCAGGGTGGCAAGGCCGGCCGCGGTGGCCAGCGGGTTCCCCGACAGCGTGCCGGCCTGGTAGACCGGCCCCACCGGGGCCAGCAGGTCGAGCAGGCCGGCGGCGCCGCCGAGGGCTGCCAGCGGCATGCCGCCGCCGACCACCTTCCCGAACGTGAACAGGTCGGGCACCCAGCCGGCACAACGCCCCTCCAGCCCCCACCACCCTGCCGGGCCGACCCGGAACCCGGTCAGCACCTCGTCGAACACGAGCAGCGCCCCGTTGGCGGTGCACAGCTCGCGCACCTGCCGGTTGAAGGCTGGCGCCGGCGGGACGACGCCCATGTTGGCCGGGGCTGCCTCGGTGATGACGGCAGCGATCCGTCCGGGGTGGGCGGCGAACGCTGCCGCCAGGCCGTCCGGGTCGTTGTAGCCCACCACGATGGTCTGGGCGGCGGTGGCCGCGGTGACGCCCGCCGAGCCGGGCAGGCCGGCGGTGGCCACGCCCGAGCCGGCCGCGGCCAGCAGCCCGTCGCTGTGGCCGTGGTAGCAGCCGGCGAACTTGACCACCAGGTCGCGCCCGGTCGCCGCCCTGGCGAGCCGGACGGCCGTCATCGTCGCCTCGGTGCCGGTGGACACGAACCGCACCTTCTCGCAGGCCGGAACCCGCGCCCGGATCGCCTCGGCCAGCGCGACCTCTGCCCAGGTGGGGGCGCCGAAGGACAGGCCGCGGGCGGCCGCGGCGGTGACCTCCGCGACCACCTCGGGGTGCGCGTGCCCGAGCAGCGCAGGCCCCCAGGAACCGACAAGGTCCAGGTAGCCGCGTCCGGCGTCGTCGAACACCCTGGCGCCGGCGGCGCGCTCGAGGAACACCGGCGTCCCGCCGACGGACCGGTAGGCGCGCACCGGTGAGGAGACCCCGCCGGGCATCACGGCGCTGGCGCGGGCGAAATCGGTCGAGTCCATGCTCACTGCTCCAACCAGCCGGCGAGTTCGGGGGCGGCATAGGTGAGCACGATGTCCGCGCCCGCCCGCACGATGGCGGTGACCGACTCGGTCAGGACGGCGCGGCGGTCCAGCCAGCCGCGTTCGGCGGCGCCGACGAGCATCGCGTACTCCCCCGACACCTGGTAGGCGGCGACCGGCACGGGGGACCCGGCGGCGACGTCCGCGAGCACGTCGAGGTAGTAGCCGGCCGGCTTCACCATCACGAGGTCGGCGCCCTCGTCGAGGTCGAGGCGGGTCTCGAGAAGGCCCTCGCGCCGGTTGGCCGGATCCTGCTGGTAGCTGCGCCGGTCCCCCTCCAGGGTGGAGGCGACCGCCTCCCGGAACGGGCCGTAGAAGGCCGAGGCGTACTTCGCGGCGTAGGCGAGGATTCCGACCTGCTCGAACCCTGCGGCGTCCAGGCCGCGCCGGATCGCCGCGACCTGGCCGTCCATCATCCCCGAAGGCGAGACCAGGTGGGCACCGGCGTCGGCCTGGGACACCGCCTGGGCGACGTAGGCCTCGACGGTGGCGTCGTTGTCGACCACGCCGTCGCGCAGCACCCCGCAGTGGCCGTGGTCGGTGAACTCGTCCAGGCAGGTGTCCGCCATCACCACCAGGTCGTCACCGGCGGCCTCGCGGACGCGTGCGATCGCCAGGTTGAGGATGCCGTCGGCAGCCAGCGCCTGGCTGCCGGTGGCGTCCTTGTGCTCGGGCAGGGGGACGCCGAACAGCATCACCCCGCCGAGGCCGGCGGCGGCGGCCTGCTCGGCGGCGCGGGCCAGGCTGTCCAGGCTGTGCCGCTGCTGGCCGGGCAACGACGAGATCGCCACCGGCGCCGTCAACCCCTCCCCGGCGAACAGCGGCCAGACCAGCTGGGACCGGCTGACCCGGGTCTCGCGCACCAGGCGCCGGATGGCAGGGGTGGTCCGGAGCCGTCGGGGACGGCGGAGCAGATTCACGCGGGGCAGCTTTCTGTCGGTGGCAGGTGGCCGTGGCCGGGAAGGGCCGCAGGCGACCGGCATCGATGCTAGTCCAACCGGCCGGACCGGGCCGGGCGGGCGGCGGAACTGGCCGGCGTCCCCGGCCCACCCGGCCGGGACGCTGCCATTGCCACCGGACCACGGCGGGCGGAGACTGGCCGGACAGGGCCCCGGCAGCGGGGCCGGGAACCCAGGAGGAGCCATGGCCAACCTCGTCGTCCACTTCGAGATCCACGCCTCCCGGCCGCAGCAGCTGGTCGACTTCTACACCGCGCTGTTCGGCTGGACGTTCACCAGGTTCGGCGAACTGGACTACTGGTCCATCGACACCGGCGACGGGTCGATCCAGGTCGGTTCCGCCGGCCAGGGGATCAACGGCGGGCTCACCCAGCGCCGCGGTCCCGGCCCGCAGCCGGGCGGCCCGGTCTCCGGAGCGAACCTCGTCGTCGGCGTTGACGACGTCGACGCCGTCTTCACCCGGGGCCTGGATCTCGGCGCGAGCGAGGCGCTCGCACCCGACGACCTGCCGGGCGTGGGACGTCTTGCCTACCTGTCGGATCCGGACGGGAACGTCTTCGGCTTCATCTCGCCGGTGCTGTCCGACGGCACCAACGTGATGGAGGCGCGTCCCTGACTCTGGCCGCAGGACTTCCTCACCGCGTCGCGCGGACCTGGTAGCGGCCGGCCTGGCCGACCACCGGCCAGGCGAGCACGCGGTCGCGCAGCGCCGGTTCGAGACCTGCCGGCCGCTGCCGGACCAGGATCGCGCTCGAGCCGGTCGCCAGGTAGTCGACCAGCAGTCGCTGGTACCTGCCCCTGGTCTCGGCGCCCGACCGGTCGCCGGACTGGCCGATGAACTTGTAGCCCTGGATGTCGACCACGACCGGGCAGCCCCTGGCGAGGTTGCGCCGCAGCGAGCCGGTGAGGACGAGCGCGGCCGTCCGGTCGCTGGTGACGCAGCCGTCGCGACCTTCCAGGGCCGCTGCCAGCCGGGCGCCGGGGAACCGCAACCCGGCCGACTGCCCCACCAGCGTCACCAGGGCGGCGGCCAGCAGGGTGGCGACCGCAGCCGACGCCGCCCGGTGAGCCCACCCCTGGCGGATCCAGCCCAGCACGACACCGGCCGCGTTGCCGTACAGCAGGCACAGCGGCGCGGCGATGAACGCCGGATAGTGCGGGTACCAGGTCGGGCCGGCCAGCAACACCGCGCCACCGGCGACGGCGAGCGCCGCATGCAGCCGGCCGAGCGGTGTCCGGCACCCCAGGGCGAGCGCCGCCACCGTCAGCACACAGCCCGCGACGAGGCAGGCACCCGCGGCCACCGGCGGCACCGGGCCGAGCCCGATCATCCCGAGCAGGCGGTAGTCCCACCCGCGAGGGTCGCGCGACCGTCCGAGCTGGTCGAACACGATCAGCTGGAGCCAGTTCGGGGCGGCCGTCGCGAACGGGACCATCACCGCCGCGATCACCCCGGCAGCACCGGCGAGCGCGGCAGCGGCGGCCCTGACCCCGTACCGGACGAACAGCCAGCCGAGCAGGACGGTGAGCGGCACCACCCCCCACACCTTCACCACCACGGTGAAACCGACCAGCGCCCCCGCACCGGCCGCCCAGCCGAGCCGCCTCCCGCGGCCGCGCTCGAGTCGCGCGACGGCGGCCAGACCGAGCAGCAGCACCAGCGACGACACCGCCTCCAGCCGGACGTCCCGCTCCACGTAGAAGGCCGGGAACCAGACCGCGTACAGCCCCGATCCGACCAGCGCGCCCGCCTGTCCGTGCCTGCGCAGCAACTGGTAGACCAGGACCGCGCTCGCCGCTCCCATCGACATGAACGCGAGCCGGGCCGCCGCCATCCCGACCGCGTCCCCGGCCACCGCGCCGAGCACGGCGAACGGCTGGAGGACGAGCAGGATCCCGGGCGGGTGCAGCAGCAGGAAATCCCGGTAGGGCAGGCGCCCGGCCGAGAGCGCGACAGCGCCGCCGTAGTACACGTAGGGGTCGTAGGTGTCCCGTCCGGACAGTCCGCCACCGGCCAGGACGGGGACGAGCCGGCCGCACAGCGCGGCGACGGCGATCACGATCGGCGCCACCACTCGAGCCGGGCTCCGCCACCAGGCGGCCGGCGAGCCGGCACCCGGTCCAGCGGCCCTCGTCGAGACACCGGGGTTGAGGGTGGTGGTGGGCATGTCGACGGCCCTTCCCGGTCAGCGGACCTGGGCGTTGCTCGCCGTGATCTCGGCAGGGTCGAGCACCGTCGCGAGTTGCTCCAGCGGTGCCGCCGCCACCCCCCAGCAGTTCAGCGGCTCCCCCGTCCGGCACAGCAGCGAACTGCCCACCCAGGCGTACGGCCCGGAGGACGCCGCCTCGGGCACCGGCAGCCCCGGGACGGCCAGCCAGCGGCGCTGCCCGGGGCGGTAGAGGTAGCCGTTGGCGAGGACGTCGCCGGCGGTCTCCGCGCTGTAGAAGCGGAGCGCCCAGGCGGCGTCGCTCGGGCTGGTGCGGGTGAGCGGGCCGTCGGGGTGCGGCACCTCCAGGGTCCGCCACTGGCCCGCCGCCAGGTCCACCACCAGCGCCGTGACAGCACGGGGATCACCCGGCTCCAGCCCCTCCCGGACCGGATCGGACGGCGGGGTGAAGTACACCGTGCCGTCCCCGGCCGGCTGCGCCGGTCCGAGGCTCGCGCCCGTCCCCGGGCTGCCGGCCTCGTGCCCCACTCGCCCGTTGCCCGGGTCGTAGGTGGCCAGCGCGATCCCGCCGCCGGGCAGCCGCACATCCAGCAGCACCAGGTCGCGGTCCGCGATCGTGACCGCGTGGGCGGCCACCGAGAGACGGTCCTGGCCGGAGGCCACCAGCGCCTCGCCGGGCACCCAGGTCGCGCTCGAGTAGTCGAACCAGTGGAAGGTGACCGGACCGGACGACGGCGCGGCGGCCTCGTCAAGGCAGAAGATGCCGTCCTCCAGCCCGAGCGGGGTGCAGCCC
>JAVHXR010000203.1 GCA_031119515.1 Propionicimonas sp. | reverse complement strand
GGCTCCGGCCGCGTCGGCGGACCCGGCTCCGGCGAAGCCGACGGCGTCGCGGACGCCGCCGGCGGCGCCGGGGGTCACCCGGGCGCCGGGCTCGCCCACTCCGAACGAGAGGGCCACAGAGAAGGCCAACAACGGCAAGTCGGACGAGGCGAAGGCCGAGCACGGCAAGCCCACAGCCAAGCCGACCAAGGCCGGCAACGGCAGGGCCGACCCGCCCGCGAACGGGCGGTCGCGCGAGACCGCACCCCCCTCCGGTCGGGGGAGGGCGGGCGGATGAGCGGCTCCGCAGCCCCGGGAGGTGACAGCCCGTCGTCGTGACTCCCGCACTGGCGCGTTCCCGGGCGCGGACCGTGGCCGTCACTTCCGGCTCCGGGCCCCACCCTTCCGCTTCCGGCCGACCCTGTCCGGGTCGGGCCGGCGGTGCCCCGTGCCCGGGACGGCGCTGAGCGTGTCCATCGGCGACCGGTTCCCGACCGTCCTGTCTGCGGCCAGCGAGGGCGCTGAGTGGGCGTGGGCGGAGCTCTACGAGGAGTTCGCGCCGAGCCTGCTGCGCTTCATCGCGAGCCAGGGGGCGACCGACCCGGAGGACTGCCTGGGTGAGTGCTTCGTCCAGCTCGTCCGCAACCTGCCGGCCTTCGGCGGGGACGAGGCGTCGTTTCGCGCCTGGCTCTTCCTGCTGGCGCGCAACCGGGTCGTCGACGAATGGCGGGCGGCCCGTCGCCGGCCGGCGTCCCCCCACGGCGAGATCACGGCCGTCGACGGCCACCACCGCCAGATCGAGGCCGCGGATGCGCCGCTGGCGAGGCAGGACGCCATCCAGGAGATTCTGGCAGCGCTCAACCCCGACCAGCGGGCGGTCCTCGTCCTGCGGGTGCTGGACGGTTTCAGCGTGCAGGAGACCGCAGACATCCTGGGCCGGTCCGCCGGGGCGATCCGCGTCCTGCAGCACCGCGCGATCAGGAACCTGCGCGCCACCTTGTCGGTGACCTCGACCTGACCCGGAGGCGCGCCGGTCGGGTCGGAGGCGGGTCCGGATTCAGCCGGTGGTCTCGATCCGCAGCTCGCCGATTCCCCGGACCAGGGTGTCGAGGAAGGCGTCGTAGTGGGCGTCACTGCCGTAGCCGGCCATCGCCGCTGCCACCGCGACGGTTGCCGGGAACCGGTCGGGCGGGAGCGCGGCCAGCGCCTCGGCCAGCGGGCCGTCGTCCTCCGGTCGGGCGAGGGTGAAGCCGCACCAGCCGTAGTTGAGCGCGATCACGCCGCTGAAGGCGGCGACCGCCGCCGGTCCGCCGACTCCGCCCCTGGCGAGGATGCCGAGGGCGTGTTCCCCGACCCGGCTGGCGTTCGGGCCGGGGTTGGCATGGCTGAAGAACGCCGACACCGCCCACGGGTGGTCGGCCAGCACGCGACGGTGTGCGCGGGCGAAGGAGGCCAGGTCGGCCCGCCAGTCGCCGGTCGCCGGAGACGGCTGGACCCGGCCGAGGACCCGGTCGAGCATGGCGTCCACCAGGTCGGCCTTGGTGGGGAAGTAGCGGTACAGCGCCATCGGCGAGGCGGTCAGTGCGGCGGCGACCGACCGCACCGTGAGCCGCTCCAGGGAGTCGACGGCGAGCCCTTCCGCGGCGTCCAGGATCGCCTCGGCGGTAAGCGACCCGCGGGCGATCCGGGTTCTCCCGGATTCCTTGACAGGCCCTAGTGTACGACGTACGTTACTCATAACGTACATTGTACATTACGACTTGGAGGTTTCCCGCCATGACCGGACGAACGACATTCCTCAGGTGGTTGCCCACCTTCCTGGCCTTTCCACTCGGGGGCCTCCTGGCGGTCACGCTGGTCGGCTCCGTCACCGACCCGTTCCGGGCCGGCCTGGCCGGGGCGGTGGCCGGTGCCGTCCTCGGGGCCGCCCAGTGGCTCGCCCTCCGCCCGACCGGGCTCGGCCCCGCCTGGGCCGGGGTGACCGCGCTCGGAGTCGCGGCCGGCAGCGTCCTGGCCGCCGCCCTGACCGGAGCGGCTACCTCCCCTCCGGCACTGATCCTGACCGGTGCGGTCACCGGGACGGTGCTGGGCGCCGGCCAGGCCCTGCTGGTCCGCGGCGGGTGGCTGGTCGGCGCTGCCTGGACCGGGCTGGTCGGCCTGGCCTGGGCGCTCGGCTGGCTGGTGACGGCGAACGTGATCCTGGACGCCGACCGCGGCTATGTCGTGTTCGGGTCGTCGGGGGCGCTGCTCGCGACCCTCCTGACCGGGTTGCTGCTGCGGCGGCTGGTGGTGCTACCGGTGGCCGCTCACCGGCCGGTGACCCCTCCTGCGGGCGAGGGGGTGCGGGCATGACCGCCACCGCCGCGGCTGCGGTGCTGCTGATCGTCCTGCCGCTCGCCTTCAACGCGGCCTTCGCCGCGCTCGCCAGGGTGTTCGACTACCCCGACGTGCTGCGCCGGCCGACCTCCGAGGTGCTCGAACGGTTCCGCGCCGGCGGCTCGCGCCTGGTGCTGCTGTGGTGGGCGTTCGCGATGACGGCGGTCGCGGTGGCGCCGCTCGCCGTCCTTGTCGCCTCCGCGCTCGCCGGCGCCGACCCGGCCCTGCTGGGAGTGGCCACCGTCACCGGCGTGCTCGCCGCCCTGGTCCAGGTCCTCGGCCTGGTCCGCTGGCCGTTCCTGGTGCCCTACCTGGCCCGGGTGGACGGCGACGCCGACGCCACCCCGGCGCGCCGCGAACCCGGCCCACACCGCTACCAGTCCGTCCAACGCTACCACCGGGTTGCAGTCGGCGAGGCCCTTGGCTACCTGTTCACCGGGGCGTGGACGGTCCTGGCCGGCGTCGCGGCGATCCAGAGCGCAGCGGTGCCAGGCTGGCTCGGGGTGGTCGGGATCGTCGTCGGCGTCGTCCTGGCGCTGTGCTCGGTGGAGTTCGTCGGCCCGTTCGAGCCGGCCGGGTGGCGGCTGGCGGGGGCGGTCATCCCGTTCGCCTACATCGCCTGGTCGGCCTGGCTGGTGGCGCTCGGGATCGCGCTCCTGCTGTAGCGGCCGCTCAGGCTGCGACCAGGTTGCGTACGCCGGCCGCCCTGGCGATCGCGCCGAACCCTGCCAGCTGGTCCCGCGTGAACATCGGCGGGTTCCCGCCGGCGGGGAACAGGTAGGCGGCGCCGGGCAGGAGGTCGTACTTTGCCGCGGCGAGCGGGTTGTAGTTGAGCAGTTCGTAGCGGACCTCGGGGTAGAGGCCGCTGATGAACCGGGCGATCCCCGCGATGTTCCCGGGGGTGGCGGTGACCCCGGGGATCAACGGCGTCCGGACGATCACGTCGGCGCGGCGGTCGCCGGTGAGCAGCCCGGCGAGGTTGGCCAGGATCTGCCGGTTCGGTCGGCCGGTGTGCCGCCGGTGCTCGTCGGCGTCGATCAGCTTGCAGTCGGCCAGGAGGTGGTCGGTCCACGGCAGCGCCGTGGCGAGCGCGCCGGGCCGCACGTCGAGGGCCGTCTCCACCGCGGTGTCGAGCCCGGCCCGCTTCAGCGCCCGGAGCAGGGCGGTCGCGAACCGCGGCAGGAAGAGCGGCTCCCCGCCGGACAGGGTGACCCCGCCGCCGCCGCCGCCGAAGAACACCCGGTCGCGCTCGACCAGCCCGACCAGTTCCGCCACGGTGTACCGCCGGGCGTCGAACGTGATCGCACCGCTCGGGCAGCCGGCCGACAGGACCTCCCAGTCGGTGCCGACGACGGTCGTGTCGATCCGCACCTTCCCGTCAGCGTCCCTCGTGGCCGCCCCGGCCGCGCACTCGCCCAGGCACAGGCCGCAGTCGATGCAGCGGGAACGGAAGAACACCGGCCGGATCCGCGGGGCGATCGCCTCCGGGTTCTGGCACCAGCTGCACGCCAGCGGGCAGCCCTTGAGGAAGATCGTCGTGCGGATCCCCCGCCCGTCGTGGGTGGAGAACCGGCGGACGTCGACGACGTTCGCCGCGAGGGCGGAGTCGGTGGTGGCGTCGTCGCCGGCCGCCGCCCGCCGGTGCGGGCTCACAGGCCGTGGGTGGTGCGCGCGATGATCTCGTCCTGCAGGTCGCCGGCGAGCTCGGTGAAGTAGGCGGTGTACCCGGCCACCCGGACGGTCAGGCTGCGGTACCGGTCCGGGTCGGCCTTGGCGGCGATCAGATCCTCGCGTCGGACCACGTTGAACTGGACGTGGGGCACCTCCAGAGCGACGAACGCCCGCAGGAACTGCGCGAAGGTGGCGATGTTGGCCTCGGAGTCGAAGAACTCCGGGAGGAACTTCAGGTTCAGCAGGCCGCCGTTCGAGGTGTACTCGTTGGGCAGGCGCGCGACCGACTGCAACACCGCCGTCGGTCCGGCGAGGTCGCGCCCGTACACCGGGGAGAGCCCGCCGTCGGCCAGCGGAGTCCGCGCCTTCCGCCCGTCCGGCGAGGCACCGACGTTCTGGCCCATCGGGACGTGCGCCGAGACGGTGTACATGCCGGTGTGGTAGCGCCCGCCGCGCAGGTTGGTGCGGGTGGCGAGCCGGCCGGCGACGTACCCTGCCCACTGGCGTCCGAGCTCGTCGACGTCGGCGATGTCGTTGCCGTACTTGGGGGCCTGGTGCAGCAGCAGTGCCTGCTCGACCTCGTACCCGACGAAGTCTGCCCGCAGCGCGTCCAGGAGCCGCTCCCGGGAGATCCTGCCCTCGTCGAAGACGAGCTTCCGCAGGGCCCCGAGGCTGTCTGCGAGTGAGGCGACCTGGATCATCTGGATGCCGGACAGGTCGTAGGTCGCCCCGCCGGCGGTGACGTCCGTCCCGGTGGTCAGGCAGTCGTCGACCACCGCGGACAGGAAGGCGGTAGGCAGTACTTCGGCATGCGCGCGCTCGACCACTTCGCAGGCGGTGATCATCCGGTCGAGGTAGTGGTCGATCATCCGGGCGAACGCGGACTCGAAGTCGGACCAGGTGGCGAACCCTGTGAGCCGACCGAAGTCGGGACCGAGCTGCTCGCCGGTGAGCAGGTCGACGCCGCCGGTGAGGGTCAGCTCGAGCACCTTGTTGAGGTTGAACATGGCAGCGTCGCTCCAGCCGAGGTTGTTGCCCTGGGTGGAGAGTTCCACGCAGCCGACGATCGCGTAGTCGAGGGCGTCCGCGTGGCTCACGCCGACCGCCTCCAGGGCCGGAACCACGCTGCGGTCGTTGAAGAACTGCGGCATCCCGCTGCCCCTGGCCACGACCCTGACGGCTTCGGTCAGCAACGTGTCGCACCGACAGGTTGGGCTGCGGCAGGCCGAGGTGCTTCTGGGCCTGCAGGAGCAGGAACGACAGCGGGTTGGCCACGTCGGTGCCGTCGGCGTCCTGCCCGCCGACCGCGACGTTGAAGCCGATCGGGAACCCTGCGAAGTACCGCGCGCTGTGGGAGTTGCGCAGGTAGACGATCTGGTTGAACTTCAGGAACAGGCACTCCAGCAGTTCCAGCGCGGCGGCGGGGGTGAGCGCACCGTCGGCCAGGTCGGCCTCGTAGTAGGGCAGCAGGGTCAGGTCGAGCCGGCCGGGGGAGAAGGACGACGCATTCGACTCGGTGTGGAGG
>JAVHXR010000202.1 GCA_031119515.1 Propionicimonas sp. | reverse complement strand
GGCTCGCGCTCGATCCCGGTCGGCGGGGCGGCCCTGAACGCGGCGACCGGCCTGGACGCGCTCACCCACGCCATCGAGGGCTACACCACCGCCGGCGCGTTCGAGCTGTCGGACATGTTCCACCTCAAGGCGATCCAGATGATCGCCACGGCGCTCCCGCGAGCAGCCGACGGCGACCCCCAGGCCGCCGACGAGATGGCGATGGCCCAGTACATCGCCGGCATGGGCTACTCCAACGTCGGGCTCGGGCTGGTCCACGGCATGGCCCACCCGCTCGGCGGGTTCTACTCCGCGCCGCACGGTGTGGCCAACGGCATCCTGCTCGCCCCCGTGATGGCGTACAACGCGGAGCACACCGGGGAGAAGCTGCGCGACATCGCCGCGGCGTTCGGCGTCGAGGGCGCGTACACGCTGCCGCTGGAGGACGCCCGCCAGGCCGCGATCGACGCGGTGGCCAAGCTCACCCGCGACCTGGGCAACCCGACCACGCTGCGCGAGGTCGGCGCGACCGAGGCCGATCTCCCGGCGCTCGCCGAGGCGGCCCTCGCCGACGTCTGCACCGGGGGCAACCCACGGCCGGCGACGCTCGCCGAGATCGAGGAGCTGTACCGCTCGGTGTTCTGACCGGACCTGGCGGGCGCGGCCATCCGCCGGGTCGCGCCGAACGGCAGGGCGTCGGCCCGGGTGGCAGGGTCGGCCCGGGGAATGCGTCGGGGGCCGGTCGATCCGACCGGCCCCCGATGCGCCCGTCAGCGCCTCGTCTTCAGCTTCAGCACCTTGGAGGACTTGCTCTCGACGGTCCTGGTGCTGGTCGGCACGAACTTCGCCTTCACCTTGATCGTCGAGTAGTACCGCTTCGGCAGGGTGACGGTGACCTTGCCCTTCATCTTCGTGGTCAGCCTGACGGTCTTGACGACCTTGCTGCCGACGTAGATCTTCACCTTCCCGGTCGCGACCCGGCCGCTGGACAGCGTGGCCACCGTGACCTTCAGCTTCGGCCTGGTGCCGCGCCGGAACTTGGCTGCGGTGACCTTGACCTTCGACGTCGACGCCTTCACGACCGTGAACCGTGCGGCCGACGCCGTCGAGGTGACCGTGGTTCCGGTCGAGGTGACGACGGTTGCCGTCAGGCCACGGTAGGTGCCGATCGGGAGCGTCCCAGGAAGGCGCAGCGCGACCCTGCCGGAGCCGGCGACCGTCGCCGTCGCGAGCACCTTCGAGCCTGCCCGGAAGGTCACCTTCCCTGCCTTGACGCCGCTGATCGTGGTCGCGATGATCGCCCGCCTGGCCGTCACCGAGTCGTAGGCCTGGGAGGCCCGGTCCAGCACCGGGGTGGAGATCTTCACGGTCTGCACCGGCGGGGTGGTCTTCGGTGTCACCGTGAGGGTGACCGCCTCCGAGGTGCTGGCGAGGTACCAGTCGTCACCGGAGTAGGCGGCGGTCAGGGTGTGGCTGCCGACGCCGAGGGTGGTCAGGGTGAAGGCCGCCTGCCCGTCGGCGAGTTCCTCCTCGCCGAGGGACGTGCTGCCGTCGAACAACTCGACGGTTCCGGTCGCTCCCTCGGTGACGCCGACCGACACCGGGACGGGGTCGCCATCGACAGCCTCGGCCGGGACGCCGAGGAAGGACGTGGTCGAGGCGAGCATCACCTTCACGACCGTGACGGTGGCGACCACCGGCCTGGCCGTGGTGGCCCCGACCGCGGTGACTTCGTAGCTGCCGTCGACGGTTGTCGCCGGCACCGTCACCGTCGTCGTCACGTCGCCGTCGGGAGTGGCGGTGGCCGTCCACGGCGGCGTCAGGACGGGTTCCGCTGTCCAGCTGAAGCTCACCACCTCACCCGGCGCGAAGCCCGCGCCGGTGAACTCGACCTCGCTGCCGGGCTGGACCGGCTCGGCGGGCCCGGCGAGCGTCGGCTCGAAGCCCACCAGGTCGCGGTAGGCCGCGCTCAGGTCGGTCACGGCCGCCTCGTACTCCCCGTAGGTGTTCTCGTCGGTGGTGAGCGCCTTCGCGGCCGCCAGCGCCGACCTGAGGGCCGCGTAGCTGGCGGGAGTGGCGTCCGCCTCCTTGACCGCTTCGGCCTTCGTCACCCAGTCGGCCAGCTGCTTGACGACCTTCCACTGCAGCCGCTTGGCCGACAGCGTCAGGGTCCGCTGCGCGGCGGCGACCTCGGTGGCAGTGGCGGTCGGATCCGCCAGGACGGTGTTCGCGGCGGCGAGCGCCCGGCTGAAGACGCCGTAGTCAGCAGCGAGGTACCGGTCCTTGTGCTCCACCAGGCCGGTGACCCCGGCGACGACGGCGCGCAGCGCGGCCTTGTCCACCCCGTACCCGAGGGTGAAGGAGTCGAAGTTGCCGACGTAGGTGGCCGAGCCGCTGGGCGAACTGCGGAACTCGAAGTAGAGGGTGTGGTTGCCGGTCAGTTCGCTGGGCAGCGGGATGCTGACGGTCTGGAACGTGCCCCAGCCCGACACCGCCGTGTTCGGCAGCGACGCGACGACGAACGGGTCGGCGTCCATCGAGTCGAGGTAGACCGCGAGTTTCGGCGAGATCGCCTTGTCGCCGGGGGCGTCGTAGGTGACGCTCAGCGAGGTGGCGAAGTTCTCCCCGACGTTGACGTTGCGGTAGCGCACCCAGTTCCCGTTCCCGGTACCGGCCAGCTGGGTGATGCTGGTGTTCGCGCTGGAGACCTCCGTCTTCAGCCCGTCGCCGGAGTAGTCGGTGCCGCTGACCAGGCCGGCGGCGCTGAGCGTCCCGGTGCCGCTGCGGACGGACTCGAACTGGACGGTCTTCTGGGTGCCGCCGGCGGCGGTGGAGTCGCCGAACTGGAACCACTTGAAGTTGCCCACGTAGGGGTTGCTCTGGTTGGTGTTGACCGGGCTCATCCTGAAGACGAAGAACACGTCCTGGGTGCCGGTGAAGATCGACGGGTCCACCGCGATCGAGACCGTCTGGTAGGTGCCCCAGCTGGAGCCGGTCCGCGGCAGCATCGCCGTCGCGGCCACCGTCGTGCCGGTGTTGCTGCCGAGACGCACCTCGACCCAGGTCTTGTCGGTCGAGCGGTCGTTGTTCGGCTTGTCGTAGTTCAGCGACAGGGTGTCGGCGCCGTTGGGGCCGAAGTCGACCGCCGCGTACTTCACCCACTCCTCTTCGTGGGTGTTGCCGAAGTTGGTGTACGCGCCTGCGGAGCCGTCCCTGCCGACGTTCGGGCCGAGCTGGGTGACGTTGTTCGGCGTCAGTTGGGTGAAGACGAACGGCGTCGTGTCCTCCTCGTCGTACACCAGCGCGAACGAGTCGAAGTTGCCGACGTAGGGCAGGTCGGTGGTCGGCGTGCTGGAGAACGAGAGGTACAGCGTGTGGCTGCCGGTGAGCGCGTTCGGCAGGTCGATGCTCACGGTGGCGTAGGTGCCCCAGCCCGACCCGGTGTTCGCCAGGCTTGCCTCGACCAGCGGCGAGCCGGTCATGGAGTCGACGTGGACCGCGACCTTGGCCGCCGCGACGCGGCCTGACGGCGCGTCGTAGGTGACCTTCAGCGTGGACGACTTGCGGGAGCCGAGGTCGACGCCCTGGTAGCGCACCCAGGCACCCGAGGTCACGCCGGACAGGGTGCGGCCGCCGTTGTTGGCCTCGGTCTTGAGCTGGTTCTGGCTGGCACTGCCGCCGGTGCCGTTCTGGTAGTCGGTGCCCGCGACGAGGGACGCGTCTGCGTCGAAGGTGCCGTTGGCGGCCGCGAGCGACTCGAACTCGACGGTCAGCTCGGTCGGCGCCTGCACGACTGCGGGGACGAACTGGAAGTAGTCGAGGTTGGCGACCCACGACTTGTCCGCCGAACCGAGGAAGACGAGGTAGAGGTCGTTGACGCCTTCGAGCGCCTGGAGCTCGGTCGCGCTGAACGCGTGGCTGAGCTGGGTGTAGTTGGCCCACCCGTTGGTGGTCGGCAGGTCCAGCGTCATCACCAGCGGGCCGGTCACCGAGCCGGTACGCAGTTCGACCTTGGCGCTCGCCGAAGCGCTCGAGGGGTTGTGCGAGTAGGAGATCACGAAGGAACCGAGCTGGTCCTCGCCGAAGTCCATGCCGCGGTACGCCAGCCAGGAGCCGGGCGCGACCCCGCCGACGTTGGTGCCGGTGCCGCCGCTCTCGGTCTTGAGCGAACCCCCCGACCACAGGTCGTAGGCCTCCGCCTGCAGCAGGCGGTAGGCACCGTCGCCGATCACGAGGCCGTCGATGGCGGCGGTGAGGTTGGCCAGCGCCCGGCCGAGCACGAGCTCGGACGAGTCGGCGTCTGCCAGCGCGTCCTTCGCGGCCGCCACGGCGGCCCGGAGGGTGGCGAACGACCCGGCGGAGTAGTCGTCCGCGGTGACCAGACGGGCCTCGTCGTAGAGCGCCTGCAGGTCGGCGCGGGTGGTCGACTCGAGGCTGACCCGGAACGGATCGATCGCCGTCGTGCCGGGGCCGCCCACCTGCGCCGCGCTGGCTCCGCTGAGGGCGGAGTCGGCCAGCGCGAGGATGAACGTGGACGCGGCCTGGCTGGCGAGCGTCCCCTCGATGGTCAGCGTCGCGGTGGTGGCGGCGGTCTTGGTCAGGGACGACGCCAGGCCGGCAGGCAGGCCGGGCAGGGAGTACGCCCCGGCGGGCAGTTGGGCACCGACCTCGCCGGCGAAGCTCGCGCCGCCGCTGAGCGCCAGTTCGACGCTGGTGTCGACGACGCCGCCGCTGCCGGCCGTGATGGTGGTGGTGCTCGGCGTCAGGCCGTAGCCGGCGAACCGGACCTTGAGGGCCAGCGTCCGGCTCTCCAGGCTCGGCGCGGTCCCTGTGAACGCGCCCTCCGCCAGCGTCACGACGACGCCGTCGGTCGAGTCGTCGACCAGGTGGTGGGCAGCCCGGCCGGCCAGTGCCAGCGACAGCGTCCCCGAGGCGTCCCGGGTGGCGGTCAGGGAGAGCCCGTCGGGCAGGCCGGTGGCGGTCACCTGCGACGTGAGGTCGGCACCCGCCGCACCGGCGAAGCTGGCACCGCTGGCGGTGACGCTGATGGCGTTGCCGATCGAGCCGTCGTTCGCCTCGGCCTCCTCGAACACCTGGCTGGCGGTGGCCAGCGGGCTGGCCGGGTCGTACACCGAGCTCGGGACCTCGTCGCTCATGGTGTAGGCCATCGGGCCGTCCTCGCCCCAGTCGGAGGCGGTGGCACCCATGTCGAAGTGCAGCACGCCGCCGGAGACCATCTCGCCGAAGCTCAGCCAGGTGCGGTCCAGCGCCTTGCCGTTGAGGGTGGCGTCCTGGATGTAGAAGTTGTCGGCGTTGACCCCGTCGGCCTCGATCACGAAGTCCTTGCCACCGGGGTAGTGGATGGTGGTCTTCTCGAACAGCGGCGAGCCGATCTGGAACGAGTCCGCACCCGCGGTCACCGGGAACAGGCCGAGCGCGCCGGAGACGTACACCGACGACATCGTGGCCGCGTCGTTGTCCATCGTCGGCAGGAAGCCCTGCGGGCTGTTCTTGTAGGTGAGCATCTTGGCCGGGGTGGTGAACTCGCCGTCCAGGAAGGTCAGGCTGGAGTCGACGCCGAAA
>JAVHXR010000201.1 GCA_031119515.1 Propionicimonas sp. | reverse complement strand
CTCGCACCGAGCCGATGTCCAGCGACACCGCGCGAGTCAGGGTGCCGCCCACGCCGGCCGCGAGTTCGGTCGAGCCGCCCCCGATGTCGGCGACCAGGACGGGCTGCGGAAGCCGGCCGAGCCCTGCGACCGCGCCGGTGAAGGAGAGCCGGGCCTCCTCCGCGCCGGAGATGATCTCCGCCGGGACGCCGACCCGCCCCAGCACGCCAGCGAAGAACTCCTCCGAGTTGCCCGCGTCCCGGGCCGCCGAGGTCGCCACCACCCGACTCCGCCGGACGCCGAGCGCGTCCAGCCGACCGGCGAACTCCTCGAACGCGGAGAGGGTGCGCGCAAGCGCGTCGGGGTGGAAACGGCCGGTGGCATCCACCCCCTGCCCGAGCCGGGTGATCCGCAGGGCGCGCTCGACAGTGGTCACCCGCCCGTCCGCGACCTCCGCGACCAGCAGCCGGACGGAGTTGGTGCCGCAGTCGATCGCGGCGAGTCGTTCAGCCACGGGGCGCCACGCAGCGAACCCCGGCCTGAACCAGCAGATCCACCGCCTCGTCCCCGAGCGGATTGACGCCCGGACCGGCGGCCAGGGCATGTCCGACCAGGACATGCAGGCACTTCACCCTTGCCGGCATGCCACCGGCGCTGATCCCGGCGATCTCGTCGACCTCGCCGTACCGGGCGCGATCGGCGAGGTAGGCCTCGTGGGCCGCGCGGTAGCGCACTGCCAGGTCGTCGTCGACCACCAGGCGGGCGCTCATCTCGGTCATCACGCCGTTCGCCTCGAGGGTGGACACCGCGGACGTCAGGGTCGGGCAAGTCAGGTAGTAGGTGGTCGGGAACGGGGTCCCGTCCGGCAGCCTGGGCTCGGTGACGACCACTCCCGGCTCGCCCGCGGCGCAGCGCCAGGCAATCCCGATCACCCCCCGGGGCGGGCGTCCAAGTTGGGCGGTGATGGTCGCCTCGTCGGCGGGGGTCATCTGCTCGAACCGGCTCACCTCGCCATTCTCCCATCCGGTCCGGCTGCTCCGGCCGACGGTCGGGAGAGCAACTCGCATCGGGTCGCGGAAGGAATCCGCCAGACTCGCCAGACTCGGCGGTGCCACCTGATCACCGCTCCGGGGCGGGGAACCGTCCCCGCGAACCGGTTTCGGAACCGTCCCCGCGAACCGGTTTCGGAACCGTCCCCGCGAACCGGGCTCGGAACCGTCCCCGCGAACCGGGCTCGGAACCGTCCCCGCGAACCGGGGATCAGCGGGTGGTGACCTTGCGGACGGGGGCGTCGGCGGTGCGGATGGAGCCCCAGAGGCGATCCCACCACATCGGGTCGTGCTCGCCGGCGGGCAGTTGTTGCTCGGACTCGATGGTGACGCCGCCGCCGATCGGCTCGCCGTCCTCGCCGATCACCCGGTAGCCGGTCTCCCCCGGCACCACCCAGCCGAGCCGGTCGCGGGCCTGGGCACGGACGTAGGCCGGGTCGTCCCAGCGATCCAGTTCGGCCTCGAGTTCGGCGATCCGCGCGGTCCGGTCGCTGATCTGCTGCTCGGCCACCGCGAGCTGGTGCTGCTGGTCGAGGTAGATCCGCAGGCTGGAGGCGTAGGACAGGCCCAACAGCACGAACACCGCCACCAGCACCAGCGCGCGCCCGGTGATCCGGGCACCCAGGCTGAGCAGGCTGGCCCGGGCGGACTCGCCGACCGACGGCTGCAGCGGCGCCGTGGCCTCCGGCTGCGTCTCGGAGGCGGACGCGCGAGTACCGGCCCGGGGACGCCTGGTGGAGCGTCCCGGACCGGTACTCGTCGAACGTGGGCTACGCGTGTCGCGCGCCATGGACCTTGACCTTCATCGGGTCAAGGATAGGTCGCTCAGGCCTTGTAGCGCGGGAAGGCGGAGGCCCCGGCGTAGCGCGCGGCGTCCTCCAGGTCCTCCTCGATGCGGAGCAGCTGGTTGTACTTCGCCACCCGCTCGGTGCGTGCCGGGGCGCCGGTCTTGATCTGGCCGCAGCCGAGGGCGACGGCGAGGTCGGCGATCGTGGTGTCCTCGGTCTCGCCGGAGCGGTGGCTCATCATGGTCGAGTAGCCGCTGCGGTGGGCGAGGGTCACGGCGTCGATCGTCTCGGTCAGGGTGCCGATCTGGTTCACCTTCACCAGCAGCGAGTTCGCCGTCCTGGTGTCGATGCCCTTCTGCAGCCGCTCGACGTTGGTCACGAACAGGTCGTCGCCGACCAGCTGCACCTTGTCGCCCAGCACCTTGGTGATGGCGCCCCAGCCGTCCCAGTCCTCCTCGTTCAGCGGATCCTCGATCGAGACCAGCGGGTAGTCGGCGACGAGCTTCTCGTAGTACTCGATCATCTCGGCGGACGACTTCAGCGCACCCTCGAACTTGTACTTGCCCTCGCTGTAGAACTCGGACGCGGCCACGTCCAGGGCGAGCACGATGTCCTTGCCGGCGGTCAGGCCGGCGTTGCCGATCGCCTCGATGATCAGGTCCAGCGCCTCGGCGTTGGAGTCGAGGTTCGGGGCGAAGCCGCCCTCGTCACCCAGCCCGGTGGCCAGGCCACGCGCCTTCAGCACGGCCTTCAGCGCGTGGTACACCGCGGCACCCATCTCGAGGGCCTCGGCGAAGGTGGAGGCGCCGATCGGGGCGATCATGAACTCCTGGATGTCGACGTTGGAGTCGGCGTGCGACCCACCGTTGAGGATGTTCATCATCGGCACCGGCAGCAGGTTGGCGGTCGGGCCGCCCAGGTAGCGGTAGAGCGGCAGCTCGGCCGACTCGGCGGCAGCGTGCGCGACCGCAAGGGAGACGCCGAGGATCGCGTTCGCGCCGAGGCTGGCCTTGTTCGGGGTGCCGTCCAGCTCGATCATTGCGTCGTCGAGGGCGCGCTGGCTGGTGGCGTCCAGGCCGAGCACCTCGGGAGCGATCTGCTCGATGACGTTCTCGACGGCCTTCAGGACGCCCTTGCCGCCGTAGTGGGCGTCGTCGCCGTCGCGCAGCTCGACGGCCTCGAAGGCGCCGGTGGAAGCGCCGGAGGGGACGGCCGCAGTGCCTTCGGAGCCGTCATCGAGGAGCACCTGCACCTCAACGGTGGGGTTGCCGCGCGAGTCGAGGATCTGGCGCGCGCCAATCTGGTCGATGAATGCCACTGTTCAGCCTTTCGGAGGTAGTTCTTTCACCCCTCACCCTAGTGGTCGCGGCGGTGGGCCGCACCCGGCGACGGTGGCCGGATCGACCGCCGGGGAGTCCTCGCGGGGGTTCGCTGCCGTGTCCCCCGCCGGGGGCGAACCGGGTACTGGGACCGGTGGGCGGGATCGGTCGCCCTGTGCTCGGCGGGCGGTCGCCGTGACCGCGGACGCCGCGCGGGTGCAGCGGCGCCGGGGTGCTCAACGAGTCCGGTTCTCCAGGTCGCGCAGCCTGCCCTCCAGGTCCCGCAGCGCCCTCCGGGTCTCCTGCTCGGGGTCGACACCGAGCGCCTCGGCCACCGCGACGAGCCGGAGGAACTCGTCCCCGAGCAGGTCGGGATCCATCGCCTTGACCTCGATCCCGAGTTGGGCGGGCTGGTGACCGTGGCTGCGGGCCCGGGCGATCACCTTGTGCGCCCGCGCGAGGGCGCTGAGCCGGTCCGGGATCCCGTCGAGGGCCGACGCACGGTTCTTCTCCACCGCCTTCTTCTGCTCCCAGGACGACACCAGGTCGGCCGGCACCTCGCCGTCGGCGAACACGTACGGGTGCCGCGCGACCAGCTTGTCTGCGATCCCGGCGGCAACATCCTCGATGTCGAAGCGGCCGGCCTCGGCGGCGATCTCGGAGTGGAACAGCACCTGCAGCATCAGGTCTCCGAGTTCCTCGGCCAGATCCGCGTCGGTGCCGGCCTCGATCGCCTCGACCACCTCGCAGGTCTCCTCGACGAGGTAGTGCACCAGCGACAGGTGGGTCTGCTCCGCGTCCCACGGGCAGCCGGTCCGCAGGGCGTGCATCACCCCGATCAGCCGGACGACCTGGGGGTAGGAGGACGCGGCGGCGGCACCGGCCGGGGCCGGCTCCGCGTCCCCTGGCGTGGCCCGCGCGGCGTCCGCCATGGGATCAGGCGTTGGCCGCGGGCGCCGGGCTGGAGAGCGAGCCGCTCACGTCGTCGAGCATGCCCTGGCTGGCGTTCCAGGTGCCGTAGCGGGGATTGAGCAGCACCGGGATCTGCTCGGAGGCGGCGGCGAACGCCTCGTCACCCAGCTGGATGCGCACCAGCTCCGAGGTGAGGTAGTCGTCGATGAAGGAGGAGAGCAGCGGGTCGCCGGCCATCTTGGCCACCGTGGGGCTGGAATCGAGGGCGGCCTGCCGGTCGGCGTCGCTGATCGCGATGCCCTGCTGCTGGCCGATCTGGCGCCCGACCTCGTTGCGGATCAGCACCGACGCCGCGGTCTTCCGGTTCTCACCCGGCACCTGGGGCGTCCCGGCTACGTTGGCGAGCCCCTGCGCGATCCCGTCGACCTGTGCTTCGGTGATCACCACCCCGTTGACGTCGGCGGCGTGGGTCGGGTTCTTCCCGGCACAGCCGGACAGCGCCAGCATCGCAACCACCAGCGCCATGAGTGCCCGGACGGCACGTCCCATCGCTCGACTCCCTGCCTCGTATCGGTCGCTGCGATCTTAGCCGCTGGCGCTGAGCGGGAAGACATCGGCCAGCACCTGCGTCGCCCAGGCCAGCAGCGCGGCATCGGTCACCGGCTGGCCGCCGATCGGACGGGTCATCGGCCGCGGGATCAGCACGAACCCTGAGGCCTTCCGCAGCTGGGCACCGGGGTAGACCCTTGCCAGGCGCACCTGGGCGGCGTCGCCCAGGTCGGCCGGCGAGAAGCGGATGTTGCTGCCCTGGGCGACCACTTCGGTGACGCCGCGGCGCCGGGCCTCCAGCCGGAAGGTTGCCACAGCCAGCAGCGCCTCGACCGCCGCCGGAGGTTCGCCGTAGCGGTCCACCAGTTCGTCGCGGACGGCGGCGAGTTCGGTCATCGAGCCAACCCCAGCCAGCCGCTTGTACATCTCCAGCCGCAGCCGCTCGCTCTCGATGTAGTCGGTCGGCAGGTGGGCGTCGACCGGGAGCTCGATCCGCATCTCGGGCTCCGGCTCGGCGTCCTCGCCGCGGAACTCGGCCACCGCCTCCCCGACCAGCCGGATGTAGAGGTCGAAGCCGACCTCGGCGATGTGCCCGGACTGCTCTCCGCCGAGCAGGTTGCCGGCGCCGCGGATCTCGAGGTCCTTCAGGGCGATCGCCATCCCGGCGCCGAGGTCGGTGTGGGCGGCCATGGTGGCCAGCCGGTCGTGCGCGGTCTCGGTGAGCGGCTTCTCCGGCGGGTACAGGAAATAGGCGTACCCGCGCTCCCGGCTGCGTCCGACGCGTCCCCGCAACTGGTGCAGCTGAGAGAGTCCGAGCAGGTCTGCCCGCTCGATCAACAGGGTGTTCGCGGTGGAGATGTCGAGGCCTGCCTCCACGATCGTGGTGCAGACCAGGACGTCGTACCGCCGCTCCCAGAAGTCGACCATCACCTGTTCCAGGGCGTGCTCGTTCATCTGGCCGTGGGCGACCGCGATCCGGGCCTCGGGGACGAGCTCGGC
>JAVHXR010000200.1:3483-5637 GCA_031119515.1 Propionicimonas sp. | reverse complement strand
CGATCCTCGGCCTGTCCCCGTGGGAATCGCACTTCTCCCTGTGGCACCGCAAGCGGGGCCTCGTCGGCCCCGTCCAGGAATCCGCCGAGATGGAGTGGGGCAAGAGGCTCGAGCATGCGGTCGCCGACAAGTTCTTCGAGAACCACCCCGAGATGTACCGGCTGGCCGGCGGCACCTGGACCCGGTCAGACCGGCCGTGGCAGGTCGCCAACCCCGACGCACGCGCCGAGGTCCCGATGTGGGACGAGGAACAGCAGGATGGCTACGACGAGCGGATCGTCGTCGAGATCAAGACCGCGATGTATGACACCGGCTGGGGCCAGCAGGGCACCGACCAGATCCCCGTCTACTACCTGTGCCAGGTCCGCTGGTACCTGTCGGTCCTCGGCCTGCGCCGCGCCTACGTCGCGGTCCTCATCGGCGGCTCCGACTACCGCGAGTACATCGTCGAACGATCCGAGTCTGACGAGGAGATCCTGCTCACCGCCGGCGAGGCGTTCATCGCGTCGATCAGCACCGGCACCCGGCCAGACATCGACACCCACTCCGAGACCTACCAGGTGATCCGAGAGCTCCACCCGGAGATCGACGGCAGCGACTGCGAACTCGACCCGGGAATCGCCGAGGCATACCTGCTCGCCGAAGCGACCAGCCGCCTCGCCGAAGCCGACCTCACCGGCGCCAAATCGCGGGTGCTCGACGCCATGGGCAACGCGAAGTACGCCCTCCACGCCGACCGGAAGATCGCCTTCCGCACCGCCCGCACCCGCGCCGACGGCACCCCCGGCACCCCCTACCTGCAGCTGTCGAAGACCGAACTCGACCAGATCAAGAACCTCACCAAGGAAGCCAGGAACGCAGCATGACCACTCCCCAGCCCAGCAACGGCGCCAGCGTCGGCAACGCAGTCGCCAAGCGCGACAACTCCCCCGCCGGCCTCGTCCGCGAGTACACCCCCGACTTCGCGACGATGCTGCCCTCCCACATCAGGCCCGACCAGTGGGCCCGGCTCGCGATCGGCGCGTTGCGCCGTGACCCGAAGCTCGCCCAAGCCGCGCAGAACGATCCCGGCGTGTTCCTCGCCCAGTTGGGCAACGCGGCACGCCTCGGCCTCGAACCGGGCACCGAGCAGTTCTACCTCACCGTCCGCAAGGAACGCGGCGTGGACAAGGTCCTGGGTGTGCCCGGCTACCAGGGCCTGATCGAGCTGATCTACCGGGCCGGCGCGGTCGCGTCGGTGATCGCCGAGGTCGTCTACTCCGGCGACGAGTTCGACTACGTGCCCGGCCGGGACGAGCGTCCCCGCCACATCATCGACTGGGACGCCCCCGAACGTGGCGACCTGCGGCTCGCCTACGCGTACGCGGTGATGAAGGACGGCGCCACCTCGAAGGTGATCGTCCTCAACAGGCACGACATCACTCGGATCAAGTCGTCGTCGCAGGGCGCGAGCAGCCAGTACAGCCCGTGGCAGACGAACCCGGCCGCGATGTGGCTCAAGTCGGCGGTCCGCCAGTTGGCGAAGTGGGTGCCGACCAGCGCGGAGTACCGGCGGGAGCAGCTGCGCGCCGCGCAGGAGGTGTACGCCGAGACGCAGGCGAAGGCTGCCGCCGAGTCGCGCATCCCGGCTGCCCCGGCTGCGGCCGACGGCGAGTACGTCGACGAGGTGACGGGTGAGGTGTTCGCCCAGGACCCGCCCGACGACGACGTGCACGACGCCGAGCTCGTCGACGAGGACCACGAGCAGGTGTCGGCATGAAGGCCATCAAGGGGTTCAACCCCGACCTGACCTGTCGCGGCTTCCAGTTCGACGAGGGCGGTACCTACGAGGAGCCCGCCGCCGAGGTCTGCCGCAGCGGCTTCCACGCCGTCACCTACCCGCTCGATGTCTTCGGCTACTACCCGCCGGCGACGTCGGTCTACCACGAGGTCGAGGTCGACGACGACGCCAAGAGCCAGCCCGGCGGGGACAGCAAGGTCGCCTCGAAGCGGATCCGCATCGGGGCGAGGATCGGTATCCCGGCGCTGGTGAAGCTGGCGTTCGAGTACACCTGGTCGCGCGCCACGCTCGAGGAGGGAGGCCGGGCCACCGGGGATCGGGGTGCCGCGTCGGCCACCGGGGATCGGGGTGCCGCGTCGGCCACCGGGGATCGG
>JAVHXR010000200.1:0-3383 GCA_031119515.1 Propionicimonas sp. | reverse complement strand
GATCGGGGTGCCGCGTCGGCCACCGGGGATCGGGGTGCCGCGTCGGCCACCGGGTATCAGGGTGCCGCGTCGGCCACCGGGGATCGGGGTGCCGCGTCGGCCACCGGGGATCGGGGTGCCGCGTCGGCCACCGGGTCCGATTCGATCGCGATCACGACCGGCTGGCACGGCAAGGCGAAGGGCGCCGTCGGCTGCGGCCTCATGCTCGCTGAGCGCGACGACTACGGCCACCTGATCGGCGTGAAGGCGGTCCTCGTCGACGGCAAGCGCATCAAGCCCGACACCTGGTACGGCCTCCACGGCGGCAGGGTCGTCCGCGTCGACGACGACGGCGAGCCGATCACGAAGGCGGTGCCGGCATGAGCACCCTCACCGAGATCCAGATCCGTGCCGGCGCCGAGCGGTACGCAGCGGCCATCGCCGCCGCAGCCGCTGCCGAGGAGCGCATCAAGGCGCTCACCGATGCGTTGGCCGAGGCCGAATACTTGAGGTCGACGGCCGAGCAGCAACTCTCCGCGATCCAGTGGCCCGACGAGATGCCAACCGTCTGGCACATGGGCACCGGCGAGCCGCCAGCCGAGGTGCAGGCGCTGATCGATCTGTACAGCGGGCAAGGCTGGGCACGCGTCGGTTACGGCTCCACTCTGTGGCGCCGGATCGGAACCGAGCACACCACCATGCGGTACGAGTGGCCGATCGAGGACGCCGGGCCGTTCATCGCCCTCCCCGACTCCTACGGCCTTGCAACCCTGGGCGACACGCTCGACCGAGTTGTCGAGGACCACGCGCAGGTCCGTGCCGCGATCTACGGCAAGCCGGGCTACAGGGAGGATGGGGAGTCGGCTTGGAATCGTCCCGGTCTGGCGATCGCTGTGGACCGCGTCCTGACCGCGATGGAGCGCGCGAAGGCCGAGGCGGTCAGCGAGGCCAGCGACCTCCGTTTCCAGGTCAAGCGCCTGCAGCAGCTAGTCGACGCTCTTACTGAGACCGAGCCGGCATCGGAGCCTGAGTCAGCACCTGAGGCTCAGGGCGCGACGGAGACTGTCGACCTGGTCGCCGCTCTCCGTGGCTCGGTTGAAGCCGCCAAGCAGCGCCGAGCGGAGGCCGGACGATGAGCAGCTGGCGCGATCGTCCCATGCTGGCCGTCGACAGCGAGACGACCGGCGTAAACCCCGAGACGGCCCGGCTCGTCACCGTCTGCCTCGGCCTCGCCACGTCGCGCGGGTGGGCCCCGTCGAACTGGCTGTTCCGCCAGGACGAGCCGATCCCCGCCGAGGCCACCGAGATCCACGGCATCACCACCGAGCAGGCCAACGCCGAGGGCACGGACCTCCGCGACGGGCTCGTCGCCATCGTTCACGACCTGTACCGGGCATGGGACGAGGGCATGGCCGTCGTCATCTATAACGCGCCGTATGACCTCACGGTGATCGACCACGAACTCCGCCGGTGTGGCCTGCCCCCGCTTGAGGTGCGTGGGCCCGTGATCGACCCGCTAGTTCTCGATAAGGCGCTCGACAGGTGGCGGAAGGGGTCCCGGAAGTTGGTCGACGTTGCCGCCCACTACGGCATCGAACTCGGCGAAGCGGCCCATGGGGCCGAGGCCGACGCGCTCGCCGCCTGCCGGCTGGCGTGGAAGCTCGGCGCCAAGGCCGTCAGGCTCGAGGACTACTCCAGGACCGGCGATGGCACCACATGGCTCGCGCTCGCCGGCGTCAGCCTTGCCGACCTGCACCGCTTCCAAATGGAGGCGTACGAGTCGCAGCGGCTGTCGTTCATGGCCTACAAGGCGCGCAAGGGCGAACCGGTCGATGACACCTCGACGGAGTGGCCGTTGCGGTCGCTGCCGGGCGGTGCCGCAGAGGCGGTGGCGTGATGGTGGTCCCGTTCCGCGTCCTCGCGATCGACCCAGGCAACACCCAATCCGCGTTCGCCGTCGTCGACACCCACACCCGCAGACCCATCGCCTTCTCCAAGACGATGAACGAAGCCCTCCTCGAAGCCATCCAGAACGGCGACTTCAACTACGACGCCGTCTACATCGAGATGGTCGCCAGCTACGGCATGCCCGTCGGCGCCGAGGTGTTCGACACCTGCGTCTGGATCGGCCGCTACCTGCAGACCGCGATCGACCAAGGCAGCGACGTTCACCTCGTCCCCCGGCTGCAGGTCAAGCTCCACCACTGCCACGACTCCAAGGCCAAGGACGCCAACATCAGCCGCGCCCTCGTCGACCGATTCGCCTACGGCCAGCCGAACCACGGCAAGGGCACCAAGGCTGCCCCCGGCTGGTTCTACGGCTTCGCCGCCGACGTGTGGCAGGCATATGCGCTCGCCGTCCTGGCCGCAGACCGGCTGGCCGGGAACCTCCTCACTCCCCACCTGGACGACGCACCCGCGCCGTACTGACCGCCACACCCAACCAGAAAGGACGGCTCATGGCCGACCGCAGATACATCGACCCCAAGACGGGAGAAGTCCACGACGACGTCGAACCCCGCCCCTTCGACCAGATCCTCCGCGAACTCGGCGAGGGCCAGACCCTCTCCGAAATGTCCGAAGCCTTCCGCGACGTCCTCCTGCGCGTGCAGGAGACCGCCAAGGCCGGCTCAGTCACCCTGCACCTCGACATCGGGTTCGACGGGCAGGGCCGGCTCGTCGTCAAGGACCAGGTGAAGCAGAAGCTGCCCGAGTTCTCCCGGCCGGAGACCCGCTTCTTCGTCGACAAGCAGGGCAACGCGTCGCGGCGCGACCCCAACCAGCCCGAACTCCCCAACCTCGAAACGGCCCGCGCGAAGCGCGACCAGGAAGTGATCTGACCCATGACCGACCACACCGACATCACCGATCCCGCCGTCGTCCTCGAAGGCGGCGTCCAAGACCGCGGCTACGCCCTGCTCACCGTAACCGCCCAGCAGGCCGTCCTGCCCCGCAAGCTCGACGAGGGCGTCTACGCCATCCTCGACGCCGACGGCGGCATCCAGATCCGCGAGACCGACGGCTACGCCCAGCAGCGCATCCACGACTGGGAGCGGGCGCGCTCCGACAAGCCCGAGTTCATCCACCGCCAGGTCACCCTCCTCAACGTCGACAGCTTCATCGACTACCTCGCCACCAACACCTACGGCGCCGACGCCATATCCGACCGGAAGCTGGCCGACCACCCGTTCATCGTCGGCGACGGCTACGCCCTCGGAACCGGCGGCCTCGAACTGTGGGCCGACATCGACGCCCGCACCATCAAAGCGATCCTCGACGGCTACGACGGCCTCCGCAAACACACCGCCACCCTCCAGCTGAAGACCTCCCGCGAGTGGGGCGAATGGATGGCGATCGACGGCAAGCTCAACGAGTGCCTGCAATGCGACGAGACGCATTGCGGG
>JAVHXR010000199.1 GCA_031119515.1 Propionicimonas sp. | reverse complement strand
CTCTGGTACTGCCGTATCAGCGGCTTGGACGTGGGGAGTCCCCTGATCATCTGGCTTGCCAACTCCACGCCGCCCCCCGATCCCGAACAGCTTGCCCGGGAAGCCGTACGCAACATGCAACTGAAGCCGATCACGATCGGGATCGTGCCGAACGACGACCCTGACTCCGTGGGCCTGGTGGGGATGCCGATCTGGCTGTGGGCCGACAGCCCTTCGGATCAGACGATGGGGCCCATTTCCCGGTCGGCGTCGGAGGGTGGCTACACGGTGACAGCGACCGCCGAGGTCGAGCGCGTGCGCTGGTCGATGGGCGACGGGGGAGTGAAGACCTGCACCGGGCCGGGGACGCCGTACAAGCTGAAGTACGGGATCACGGAGTCGCCGACGTGTGGCTACCGGTTCGAGAAGCGAGGCGAGTTCACGGTGGCGGCCCGGTCGGACTGGCTCGTGCGGTGGTCAGGAATCGGGGAGACGGGCACGTTCCGGATCTATCTGACCCAGAACACCCAAGTCGTGATTGGTGAGTTGAACGTCCTGACTGTCAGCGAAGGGAGTTGAGTCGCATGTCGGTGCTGAGCATGAGGAAGCAGAAGACACCGTCTCCTCAATCTGTGAACGGGGCACGGACGCTGGCCCGGCCGCCGAAGGTCCGTCGGCGGCCGCTGGTGCTGATGGGCGCGATCGCCGCCGTGCTGATTGGGACGTTGGCGGCGGTGTGGATTTGGACGTCGTCGGCGACCGCGACCGATGTGGTCGCGGTTCGTGAGGCGGTGCAGCGGGGCGAGGTGATCGAACGCGCGGATCTGGAGGTGGTGAAGGTCGGCCTCGACCCGTCGCTCGACATCGTGCCCGCCTCCCGGATCGACCAGATCGCCGGCCAGCGGGCCGCAACAGACTTGGCGCCGGGCGGGCTATTGGCGGCAGGTTCGGTGACGAACGAGGTGTTGCCGAAGGCCGGGGAGACGCTGGTCGGCGTCGGCCTGGCACCGACGATGCACCCGGCCGAACCGCTCCTGGCTGGTGACCACGTGCGAATCGTCGAGACGCCGGGCCAGCAGGGTGAGGTCGTCACGGCTCCGGTGGTGATGGCGGCGGTCGTATCCCGGGTCACGACCCTCGAGTCCGGCGACACCTTGGTCGATGTGCTGGTGCCGACGGAGAAGGCGGCCGAGCTGGCCGCTCGGGCTGCGACCGGGCGGGTGGCGCTCGTCCTTGAGTCGCGGGAGCGGTGATGACGCATGGCTGTGTTCGCGTGCGGTTCGGCGTCTAGTTCTCCCGGGGTCACCACGACGGTACTGGCGTTGGCGTGCGAGTGGTCGCGCCCGGTGGTGATCGTCGAGGCTGACCCGACGGCGGGGTCGGCGATTCTGGCTGGCTTCTTCCGCGGCGCGGTCGAACCGACCGGCGGGCTGGTGGAGTTGATGGTCGCGCAGCGTCAGGATCAGCTGGCCGATCGCCTGCCGTCCGTGTTGCTCCCGATCCCGGACTCTCCGGTGAAGGTGTTGCCGGGCATCCAGACCCGCGCGCAGGGCGCGGGGCTGGAGTCGGTGTGGTCGCCACTGCTGACTGCCCTGCGTGACCTGGACGACACCGGGACGGACGTCCTGGTCGATGCGGGACGTCTGCCGTGGACGGGCGCGCTGAACCCGCTCGTGCTCGGCGCGGACGTGCTGCTCTTGGCGGCAGGGTCGCACCTCCCGGTCGTCGCGAAGACTCGCGCCCTCGCTGCGGATCTCGCCGACCAGCGCCCATCGGGCGTCGGCTTGTTGGTCATCGGCCCGAACCGGCCGTACGGCGTCGGTGAGGTCGCGAAGGCCCTTAGCCTGCCGGCCGTGGGACGGATCGAGTGGGATCCGCGCGCCGCGGCCGTCTACTCCCAGGGTGGGGCGCCTGCCCGTCACGCCGAGCGTTCGGCGTTCCGGGGCAGCATCCGGGCCACCGGCGAGGCGATCCGCGCTTTCGCCGAAGCCGCTCGGCGTCCGGCCAGTCCGTTCCTCAGCATCGGAGGTGTCCGATGAACGCCGACCCCCACCCGCAGGCGGACCGGCCGTCCCTGGACAACCTGGCGCTGTTCCGCGCCGCCCCGGGCGATGGCTCCACTGCACCCCCGGGCCGGGTGCGTTCCAGCTTCCGGCTCAGCAGCGGTGACGCTCGTCCGGAGATCCGGCTGGTGGTCTCCGAGCCGGAACTCTTTGGCCCGGTACCCGCGGCCGCGTTGCCGGCGACGGTGACGCCCGGGTTCTCGATCGACTGGAAGTTGGTCGCGGCGTTCCGCGGCAAGGCGGCCGAGGCTCTCACCCAACGGCTGGGGCAAGCGACGTCCCGCGAGGCGCAGCAGGAGTTGGGGCGCGCGATCATCACCGAGTTGCTGGACGCTGCCGCAGACGAGGCGGTGACCGCCGGTCGGTCGACCTGGACGCAGGCCGAGCAAGCGGCATTGGCACAGGCGATCTTCGACTCGTTGTTCCGGTTGGGACGGCTCCAGCCGCTGGTGGACGACGACCGGGTGGAGAACATCATCATCCTGGGCCACGACCGGGTGTGGCTGGAGCTGATCGACGGGACGCTGATTCCGGGCCCGGATGTGGCCGATTCCGACGAGGAGCTGATCGAGTTCATCAGCTTCCTGGCCTCCCGTGAGGGTTCAGCCCGCTCGTTCTCCGAAGCGCACCCGTCGCTGGATCTGCGGCTGGCGGACGGGTCGCGGCTGTCGGCGACGAACTGGGTGACCTCGACGCCGTCGATCGTGATTCGCCGCCACCGGCTGGTCGACGTCACCCTGAACGACCTCGTGCGGCTGGGCACCCTGACCCCGGTGATGGCGACGTTCCTCAGGGCGGCGGTGAAGGCCGAGTTGTCGATCGTGGTCGCCGGAGCCCAGGGTGCGGGCAAGACCACGCTGTTGCGGGCGTTGTGCAACGAGATCGACCCGCTGGAGCAGCTCGCCACGTTCGAGGATCCGCACGAGCTGTTCCTCGACGAGCTGCGGGAACGGCACGCGGTCGTGCACGCCTTCGAGGCGCGCCACGGATCGGGCGAGATCGGCGCCGACGGCAGGCCCGCCGGCGAGTTCGGTCTGGACATGGCACTGCCCGTCAGCCAGCGCAAGAACGTGGCGCGCCAGATCGTCGGCGAAGTCAGGGGGCCGGAGGCATGGTTGATGATCAAGGCGATGGAGTCCGGGTCGGGGTCGCTGTCGACCACCCACGCCGCCTCGGCCGCGGACGCGATGGACAAGCTCGTGACCTGCTGCATGGAGGCCGGCCGGCACGTGTCGAGTGAGTTGGCGGCCCGCAAGCTTGGGCGGGCGATCGACCTGGTCGTTCACATACGACTCGACAACACCACCGACGTCGACGGCACCAGACACCGACGCCGGGCCGTCTCCCAGATCGTCGCTGTCGGTCAGGGTGAGGTCGACCTGGGCTACGCCCTCACGACCGTGTTCAGCCCGGTGCCGAACGCGCCCGCGTCACCGACCCTCCTGCCCGACCACCTGCGGGTGCTGGCACGCCACGGCTTCGACATCGACACCTTCCACGCCCAGGCGACAGGAGCCCAACGATGACCGCGCTGATCGCGGCACTGTTGGGTGCCCTCATCGCCGCCGGTCTGGTCATGTTCGCAGTCTGGCTGTGGCCCGCCGAGCCGGAAGTCGCGAAGCCCCGCCGCAGCCCCGGCCTGATGACCCGGTGGCGGCGCATTCCGGCCCGTACCCGCTGGTCCGTCGTCGGGGGTATCGCCCTCGGCCTGCTGGTGGCCGCCTTCACGGGGTGGTGGATCGCCGTCCTGGTGATCCCGGTCGCTGCCGTCGGGCTGCCCGTCCTGATCATCGGCACCCCGGAGAGGTCCCACATCGAACGCATGGAAGCGATGGCCGAGTGGACCCGCGGACTGGCCGGCGTACTGAGCGCAGGCATCGGCCTCGAACAGGCCCTGGTCGCGATGCTCAAGTCGACACCGCCTGCAATCGGCAAGGAGGTCCGGTCCCTGGTGGGCCGGATGCAGTCCCGCTGGTCGAGCGAGGACGCCCTTCGTGCGTTCGCCGACGACCTCGACGACCCGACCGGTGACCTGATAGCCGCCTATTTGATCCTCGGCGCCCGAAGGCGGGGCGGCAGTCTCGCGACCGTCCTGCAGACCCTGGCGGATTCGGTTGCTGAGGATGTGGCAGCCCGCCGCCAGGTCGAGGCCGAACGCGCCAAGCCGCGAGGAGCGATGAGGTGGACCACCATCATCACCGCTGTCGGGCTGACGGCCTTCGCCCTCAGCGGAGCGATGGCCGGCTACTCCAGCCCCCTCGGACAAATCGCCCTGGCCTGCCTGCTCGGCATGTACGCCCTCACCTTGTTGTGGATGCAGCGCATGGCGACCCCCAAACCGCTGCCCAGGTTCATCGGGTCGTCGGTGAGGCGGGACCGGCCGTGACTGGCATCTGGATCGCCGCCATCGCCGGAGCCCTCGTGACCGCCGGTCTGGTGGGCATCGTCTGGTAGTTGGTCCCCGCCAGTGTTGACGTCGTAGATGGCCTCGACCGGCTGCTGACCCCAACTCGTCCCCGCGAGGCCGCCGAGACCCCGACAACGAGTACCGAGCGGATCGGCCACTGGACGCTGCGCCACCTACCACCCGCGCTGTGGAAGATGGCGCCGCTGCGCGACCTGGAGATCCTGCGCAAGTCAGTGAGCGAGTTCTACGGCGAGAAGGCTCTCGTCGCGCTCATCGGTCTGGTCACAGTTCCTGCGCTGACCTGGGTGCTCAGCTTCGCCGGACTACGACTGCCGATCGCGATCCCGGTCGGCGCCACCCTCGCGATCTCGGCTGGGCTGTGGTTCCTCCCCGACATCGACGTCCGCCACCGCGCGGCCGAGGCCAAGTTCGGCCGCGCGTTGGGTGCCTACATCGAACTGGTCGCGATGGAACGCCAGTCCGGCTCCGGCGCCCGCCAAGCCCTCGAGATCGCCGCCACCGTCGGCGACTCCTGGGTGTTCACCCGCATCAGCCAGGAACTCGCCCGCTCCGGCTGGGCTGGACAGACCCCGTGGGAGGCCCTGCACAACCTCGGCGAGCAACTCGGGCTGCCCGCCCTGGGTGACCTGTCGGACATCATGCGGCTCGGTGGCGAGGAGGGCGCCCAGGTCGTCACGACGCTGCGAGCCCGGGCCGGGGCGATCCGCACCCAGATGCGCACCGACGCCGTCGCGCACGCCAACAACACCGCCGAGCGACTCACCTTGCCGGGCATGGTCATGGCCGCCCTGTTCACCGTGATCCTCCTGGCACCAGGACTGGCCGCCATGTTCGTCGGATGACACTCCCTCCGAAAGGAACCCTGAAATGAAATACCTCATCGCATTCCAGCTGGCCGGCCAGCAACTGCTGGCCCGCGCCACCCAGCCGCGTCCCCGGGACGAACGTGGCGCCACAACCGTCGAGTACGTCCTGTGGACGGCATTCGCCGTCCTCATCGTCGGCGTCGCGATCGCCGTGATCACCGGATACGTCAACACTCAACTCGCCAAGATCGGCTGACCAGATGCGTCTGACTGGCGGCGAGCGAGGTTCAGTCACTGTCGAGATGGTGGTGCTAATGCCCGTCCTGCTCGCCACACTGTTCGGCGGCATCCAGGTAGGCATGGTGTTCCACGCCCGCCACATCGCGATCGCCGCCGCCCAGGAAG
>JAVHXR010000198.1 GCA_031119515.1 Propionicimonas sp. | reverse complement strand
ACCGAGGCCATGCGCGACGGCACCGACGCGGTCTCGGACTGGCCGCTGCTGAACGCCCTGCTCAACACCGCCTCGGGGGCGACCTGGGTCTCCCTCCACCACGGTGGCGGGGTCGGCATCGGGCGGTCGATCCACGCCGGCCAGGTGGTGGTCGCCGACGGCACCGAACTGGCGGCGGAGAAGATCGCCCGGGTGCTCACCAACGATCCCGGGACGGGCGTGATGCGGCACGTCGACGCCGGCTACGACCGGGCCCGGGAGGTCGCCCGCGAGCGTGGCGTCCGGATCCCGATGGGCTCGTGATGGCCACCGCCACCGCACTGCTGGCCGGGTTGGAGGGGGTCGGGCGCGACTCCTCCGGCGGCTACACCAGGCTGGCCTGGGACGGGCCGACGCTCGAGCTTCGGGAGTGGTTCGCCGCGGAGGCGATCCGCCGCGGCCTCGAGCTGGTCGAGGACGGCAACGGCAACCAGCTCGCCTGGTGGGGCAGCGGCACAGATGCGTTGCTGGTCGGCTCGCACCTGGACTCGGTCCGCGGCGGCGGCGCCTTCGACGGTCCGCTCGGGGTGGTGTCCGCACTGGCGGCGATCGACGCCCTGCGGGCCGAGGGATTCGCCCCGTCCCGGCCGGTGGCGGTCGCCAACTTCAGCGACGAGGAGGGCGCCCGGTTCGGCGTGGCCTGCCTCGGCTCGCGGCTGGCGACCGGCGTGCTGGCGCCGCAGCACGCGCTCGGGCTGCGCGACGACGACGGCACCACCCTGGCCGAGGCGATGGCGGCGCAGGGCCGCGACCCGGGAGCCGCCGGTCCGTCCGCCTGGCTGGAACGGGTCGGCGCCTTCGTCGAGTTGCACGTCGAGCAGGGCCGGTGGCTCGCCGACGGCGACGCGGCGGTCGGGGTGGCGTCGGCGATCTGGCCGCACGGCCGCTACCGGCTCGACCTCTCCGGGCAGGGCAACCACGCCGGCACGACCGCGATGGCCGACCGCCACGACCCGATGCTTACCTACGCCGCCGCCGTGATGGCGGCGGCGGCCGCCGCGCAGGAGGCAGACCAGCGGGCGACCTTCGGGCGGGTGCTGGTGCAGCCGGGCAACACCAACGCGATCCCGGCGCAGGTGACGGCCTGGCTCGACGCCCGGGCCGACAGCGAGGTGGCGCTGGAGCGGCTGGTGGAGCGCATCCTGGCCGACACGAGGGCTGCGGCCGCGGTCAACGGCACCAGCGCCGACCTGACCGCCGAGTCGGTCAGCCCGGCTGTCGCCTTCGATGCCGTGCTGCGGGACCGGCTCGCGGGGTTGCTGGAGGCGCCGGTGCTGCCGACCGGGGCCGGGCACGACGCCGGCATCCTGGCCGGCCACGTCCCCACCGCCATGCTCTTCGTCCGCAACCCGACCGGGATCTCGCACTCGCCGCTGGAATACGCCGAGGACGCCGACGTCGAGGCAGGTGCGGTTGCCCTGGCGCGGGTGATCCGGGAGCTGGCATGACGGCGAGCCCAGGCCCGGAGACTCCGGCGTTCGCCGGAATGACGTCCGGGCGGGATGCGTCGGCGGTGTGGATGTCGTCCCGGGCTCGACCGGGGGCCGGCGGCGGTGGGATCGTTGCGTCATCCCGGGCCCGCCCCGGGATCTCCGAACTCCAGGGGATGTCCCGATGACGGTCCACCCGGCCTTCGCCAACTGCCACTCGCACGTCTTCCACCGTGCGCTGCGCGGCCGCGAGCCCGGCGGGTCGACGTTCTGGGGCTGGCGCGACCAGATGTACGCGGTCGCCCAGGCGCTCGATCCCGACCTGTACTTCCGGCTCGCCCGCGCCACCTACGCCGAGATGGCGCTGGCCGGCTACGGGGCCGTGGGGGAGTTCCACTACCTGCACCACGGACCGGGCGGGGTGCGCTACGCCGACCCGCACGCGATGGCGGACGCAGCGATAGCGGCCGCCTGGGAGGTCGGGCTGCGGATCTGCCTGCTCGACACCTGCTATCTGCGGGCCGGCTTCGATGGCGAGGCGCTCGCGCCCGCCCAGCTCAGGTTCGCCGACCCCGACGCCGAGGCCTGGGCCGGCCGTGCCGCCGCCCTCGCCGGGAAGTACGCCGGCAACCCCGCCGTTGTGGTGGGGGCCGCGATCCACTCGGTCCGGGCGGTCGACGAGGCGTCGCTGCCGGTCGTGGCGGCAGCGCTCCCGGACGCGCCGCTGCACGTCCACGTGAGCGAACAGCCGGCGGAGAACGCCGCCTGCCTGGCCGCCACCGGGCGCACCCCCGTCCAGCTGCTCGCCGACGCCGGGGTGTGGACGCCGCGGACGACGGCCGTCCACGCCACCCACCTCACCGCCGCCGACCTCGCGATCCTGGGTGCGGCAGGGGGTTTCGCGTGCTTCTGTCCCACCACCGAGGCCGAACTGGCCGACGGGATCGGCCCGAGCGTCGCATTGCGGGACGCAGGGGTGCGGATCACCCTCGGCTCGGACTCCAACACCGTGATCGACGGGTTCGCGGAGGCCCGCGGGCTGGCGATGCACGAACGGCTGGCGACCGGCCGCCGGGACGCCTGGAGCTCCGCGCAGCTGTGGCGGGCGGCCACCGTCGACGGTGCCGAGTCCCTCGGCTTCGAGGGCCTCGGAGGGTTCGAGCTCGCCGCCTCGGCCCGCACCGCCGGGGCGACCGAGCCGCTCTGGGCGGCCGGTGCGGCGGACGTCGTCGCTCCGGACGGGCTCGACCCGGACTGGGTCGGCGAGGAACTCGCGGCAGTGCTCGCCGAGCTGTGGGGGCGGGTGTGAGCACCGCCGTCACCAACATCGGCGAGCTGGTCACCTGGGAGGAGGGACGGCCGCTGCGGCACGCGGCAGCGTTCGTCGTCGACGCCGGCCGGGTGGCCTGGGTCGGGGACGCGGCCCGGGTGCCCGCCGCCGACGAGGTACTGGACGCCGGCGGTGCCGCGGTCATCCCCGGCTTCGTCGACTCCCACACCCACCTGGTGTTCGCCGGCGACCGGGCGACAGAGTTCGAGGCCAGGATGGCCGGCCGGCGGTACTCCGCCGGCGGGATCCGGTCCACGGTCGCCGCCACCCGGGCTGCCGGCACTGACGCGCTGGCTGCGCTGCTGGCGTCCCGGGTGGCCGAACTGCGTCGCCAGGGGACCACTACTCTCGAGACCAAGAGCGGCTACTGCCTCGATGTCGCCGGTGAGGAGCGCAGCCTGCGCCTGGCGCGGGACGTCACCGGCGAGACCACCTTCCTGGGGGCCCACGTCGTCCCGGAGGGCTGGGACCCGGACGCCTACGTCGAACTGGTGACCGGGGAGATGCTGGCGGCCTGTGCACCGCACGCCCGCTGGATCGACGTCTTCTGCGAGACCGGCGCCTTCGGCGCCGACCAGGCGCGGACCGTGCTGGCCGCCGGGGTGGCCGCCGGGCTGCTGCCGCGGATCCACGCCAACCAGCTCGGGTTCGGCCCCGGGGTCCAGCTGGCCTGCGAACTGGGGGCCGCCGCCGCCGACCACTGCACCTTCCTGTCCGACGCCGACGTCGCGGCGCTCGCCGACACCGGGGTGGTGGCCGGGCTGCTGCCCGGGGTCGAGTTCTCCACCCGCCAGCCCTACCCGGACGCCCGGCGGCTGCTGGAGGCCGGCGTCCGGGTGGCGATCGCTACCGACTGCAACCCGGGCAGTTCCTTCACCTCCTCGATGCCGTTCTGCATCGCGCTGGCGGTCCGCGAGCTCGGCATGACGCCGCTGGAGGCGCTGCACGCCGGCACGCAGGGCGGTGCCTGGTCGCTGCGGCGCGAGGACGTCGGGCACCTGCGGGTGGGGGCCCGCGCCGACTTCGTGGTGCTGGACGCCCCCAGCCACCTGCACCTCAGCTACCGCCCGGGGGTGCCCCTGGTCGGCCGGGTGCTGCGGGCCGGGAGACCCGCCTGAGCGTCAGCGCGCGCCGAGCGCGGCGGACAGCTGTTCGCCGTGGCCGCGGAGGAGCTCGCCGAAGGCGTGCAGGTCGTCCAGCGTGGTCCGGTACCGGGGCGCGCTGACGCTGAGCGTCGCGACGATCTCGCCGCTGTGGGCGCGGATCGGCACCGCCACGGCGTCCACCTCGTTGTCCGGCCGGGCCGAGACCGCGTACCCCCCGGCGTCCAGGTCGTTGTCCAGCGCCCTGCCCATGGCGGTGTCGTGGCGCGGGATGGTCCTGCCCACCCAGCCGACCGCCTGGACGAGCTGGCCCGGGGCCACCACCTGGCGCAGGTAGAGGACGTCGTCGGGTCCCAGCGGGGTGCCGAGCGAGGCCGCCTCGCGGGTGCTGCGCGCGAGCTCCTCCAGGTGGGGGCCGGACAGCTCGTACAACTGGTCGTCCCGCAGCGCGGTCGCGGCGAGCTGCTTGAGCCGGATGCCCGGACGGTAGCTGCCGGCCAGGTCGCGCTCGATCAGCCGGTGCTGGGCGAGGGTCTCCAGCAGGCGGGAGGCGGTGCTGGGGGACAGCCCTGCGGTCCGGGCGAGACCGGACAGGCCGGTGGGGCCGTTGCCGTCCAGGACGGCGTCGAACAGCGCCAGCGCCCGGTCGACGGTGCGGGTGGATCCGCGTTCGCTCTCCTTCGAGGCCGGGCGACCGGCACGTCGCGGTTCCGGTCCGGGGGTGATCTCCATGGCTCCTCCTGCACACAGCCTATTTACCAGCCAGTGGCAGCGTGTTTCAGTCGCGTTACCACTGAATGAAAGCTAGCAGCAACCAGTGGTAAATGTGGCGAAACCGCGCATAAGGTCGGACCAGCGAGCACCGGCCGCACCAAGTAGCCCGGGACCCTACCGGTTCCGGCCCGACAGAGAGGCAGCATTCGTGGTTGCACAAGCCGAGATCCGACGGGAGGTCGGTTCGGTCGCCGAGGTGATCGAGCAGATCAACCAGGCCAGGGACGAGATCTGGGAGAAGCCGCCGCAGGAGGTCCTCGACCTCTGCGAGGGCGTCGTGCCGCGAGGCACCGGGGCCAAGAACAACTACCTGTCGACGATGATCTTCGCCGAGAACGAGCTCCGGACGCTGACCGACGAGATCCTCTGGTTCGCCTGGGTGACGGCCACCCGCAGCCCCGACGCCGACCTGGCCACGCTCGTCCTGTACATGGACGAGATGGGCCAGTACAAGGCCAACATGAACGACTACGTCGGCCTGCCGGAGGCCGGCGAGATCATGAAGCTCTACGTCGGCGGGATCCGCAAGGCGGCCAGCCTGCAGGAGTTCGCCGACCTCACCGAAGCCGCGATGACCTACATCAACCGCGTCCACGGCTGGGTCGACATCGGGTTCCCGTGGGGCCTGGTCAACGGATACAAGCGCGTCAACCCGCTGCGGCGGATCGCCCAAGAGGCCTGAGGAGGCAGCCATGCGAGTCAACTTCAACCTGGGCGGCGAGGACGTCGCCGTGATCGAGATCTGGGAGGACAAGGTCCCCCAGCTGGCCGAGAAGATCCGGGCCGCGCTTCCCTTCGCCACCTATCTGCAGCACGGCAAGCTGACCGGCGACCTGCTGCTGATGCAGACCAAGATCCTCGCCGACTGGGAGAACATCTTCTATCCCGAGGACCTCGCCGCCGAGGTCGCCTCGGCCGGCACCGAGATCCGTGGAGCGGTGTCCTACTACGGCCCCCGCCAGCAGATCTCGATCATGTACGGCAACGACATCCCGCCGGAGCCCCTGCCCG
>JAVHXR010000197.1 GCA_031119515.1 Propionicimonas sp. | reverse complement strand
CCTTCGACCTCGACGAGTACGTGTTCAGCGCGCTCAAGGCAGGTGCGAGCGGGTTCATGCTCAAGGACGCCAGGCCCGCCGACCTGCTGAACGCGATCCGGACGGTCGCCAGCGGCGAGGCGGTGATGGCGCCGTCGGCCACCCGGCGGCTGCTCGACCACGTCATCCCGACGCTGCCTTCCAGCCCCGAGGGCAACGACCCCCGGCTCGAGGTGCTCACCGATCGGGAGCGGGAAGTGCTGGTCGAGATCGCGACCGGTGCTACCAACGCCGAGATCGCGGCGAAGCTGTACATGGCCGAGGGCACCGTGAAGACCCACATCGGGCGGCTGCTGGCCAAGCTCGAGGCCCGCGACCGGGTCGGTCTGGTCCTGATCGCCTACGAAGCCGGACTCGTCCGTCGGTAGCCGCGGCCGGTCGTAGATTGGCGGCCATGCCGCTGCTGCCCGATGGCCGGGTCCTGTCCGGCCGGTTCGTCCGGCTGGCGCCGGTGACCGCCGACGATCTGCCCCCGCTGGCCGCGATCCTGGCCGATCCTGCCGTCTACCGGGCCGGCTGGCGGATGACCCGGCGTCCGGACCCCGGCGACGACGCCCTCGCCGCTGCCCGCCGACAGTACCTCGGCGTCCCCGCCCCCGATGGCGAGGGACGCGGACGGATCGTGTATGCCGTCCAGCTGGTCGGGGCATCGGGCCTGGGACCCGCCGGGACGGTGGTCGGCACTACGTCGCTCGGTGACGTCATGGTCGCTCACGGCCGACTGCACCTGGGCTGGACCCTGTACCACCGCGAGGTCTGGGGCACCGCGGTGAACCCCGAGACCAAGTACCTGCTGTTGCGGCACTGCTTCGACGACCTCGGGTTCACCCGGGTGAAGATCCAGACCGACGCGCTCAACACCCGGTCCGCGGCGGCGATAGCCCGGCTGGGTGCGCAGCGGGAGGGGGTCCTGCGCCGCCACCAGCGCCGCGAGGACGGCAGCTACCGCGACACCGTCGTGTTCAGCGTGATCGACACCGACTGGCCGGCTGTCCGGGGCGGCCTGGAGGCGAGGCTGGCGGGGTCGGGGCCCGTCGGCTGACCGGGGTGGGCGCGAGAAGTGCCATTCACTACGGCGAGCGCGACGCGTAGGGTCGGGTTCATGTGCCGCAACATCCACACCCTCCACAACTTCGAGCCGGCCGCCACCTCCGAGGAGGTCCACGCCGCCGCGCTGCAGTACGTGCGCAAGATCGCAGGCACGACCAAGCCCTCGAAGGCCAACCAGGAGGCGTTCGACCACGCGGTCGCCGAGGTGGCCCACATCACCCAGCACCTGCTGGCCGACCTGGTGGCGACCGTGCCGCCGAAGAACCGCGAGGCCGAGGCGGCCAAGGCCCGCGAGCGGGCTGTCCGCTCCGGCCGCTACGCCGCCACCCCGGCCTGACGCGGGACTACGCGGCCGGGATCGAGGCCAGGATGTCGATCACCAGCACCTGCGCGCCGGTACCCGCGTCCTCGTCGGCCGGGTAGAGCAGCAGGACGCGCGAGCCGACCTTCTTGCCGATGGTGGCGGTGCCACCACCGCCGGCGATCTGCTGGTACGAGCTCGACCACGTCGAGGAGGTCTCCTCGCCCCAGTAGCCACCGACGATGTGGTAGAGCAGCGTGTCGGTCTCGGCGACGGTCGCGCCGGAGCCCTCGGCCAGCACGACGACCTGTTCCTCGGTCGGCCCGGCGGCGTCCTCGGCGAAGGCCAGGGTCGGTTCCTCGCCGAGCCCGCCGGTGATCGTCAGGCCCTCGGGCAGCGCGGCACCGGTGGGGGTGGCCGAGGTCAGCACGTCGGTCGTGACCGACGTCGTGCCGAGGACGTCCACGACGAACACCAGGGTCGAGCCCGCCGGGATGGTCTCCGACTCCTCATCGCCGTAGCCGTAGTCCGGGGGGACCACGACCAGCACCCGGTCGCCCACCTTCGTGCCGGCCAGTCCGTACCTCCAGCCGTCGACGACCTGGTTCAGCGAGAAGCCGGCGGGGTCACCGTCGTAGGAGGAGTCGAAGAGGGTGCCGTCGCTCCACAGGAAGCCGGCGTAGTTGACGGTGACGAAGTCCCCGTCGCCGACCACCGCGCCGTCGCCGGCGTCCAGGGTCTTGACGCTGATCACCGTCGGCGGGTCCGCGTCAACCGTCGCCATCGCGGGAACGCCCTCGTCGCTGAAGGTGACCTCGGGCAGTTCGCCCTGCGGATCCCGGTCGACCTGCGGCGCCTCCGGGGCGGCGTCGGCGCTGGCGCTGGCCGACGGGGACGGATCGGGGGAGGCAGCGATCGTGCTGGTGCAGCCGGTGAGGGCCAGGACGAGGCCGAGGACGGCCACGGGCAGGGTCTTGAGGGTCATCAGGTCGGGATCTCTCCGGGAGTCGCTGCGCCGGCTCGGGGCATGAATCGGCAGTGGACGGACGCAACCTGGCGAACCCTGCCGCCGACAACGGTAGCGGCTGCGGCTATGGAGAACCTGTGCGAGCCGGCCCGGCCGCTGCCCCCGACGACCAGCGGACGCGCTGGAATCACACCCGTGTAGTTATCCCCACTGTGGACAAGCGCTGTGGATAACTCAGCCCACGGCAGCCCGGAGGTCGGCGGCGTGGGCCGCGAGCCGCCGCACCGCGCGGTGGCACCGCTGCCGCAGCGCCGCCGGCGTGGTGCCGAGCAGGGCCGCCGCCTCCGCATGGGCCAGCCCGTGGGCGTAGACCAGCCGCAGGGCGCGCGCCGACTGCTCGTCCAGCAGTTCGACGCGACGAGCCCGGTCAAGCAGCAGGCTCGCTCCTGCTCCACTTCCGGGGCCCCGGTCGGCCAACCCCCCGAGCCGGGTGGGGTCGACCGGCACGGCGGGTGTCCTGGCCCGGACCCGCTTGCGGGCGTCGAGGGTGAGGTTCGCGGCGATCCGTGACGGGCGGCGGTCGAGCCGGTAGTTCGCGATCCCTAGCCACAGCTCGCCGAGGTAGTCGTCGAGGTCGTTGTCGCGGTCGCGCGCCGACGCCCGCATCGCCCAGCCGAGCAGGGCCTGCAGCACCACCCGCCGGGCCGGCGGGTCGCCGATCCGAAGCAACGCCGCCAGCACCTCGTCGGGAGCCTCGCGGATCGACGCCAGGACGGCGCCGAGCGACTCCGCCCCTGCCAGCTCCGCCTCGTCCGACCAGTGGCCGGGAGGCGGGACCGCTGCGAGCAGGTCCCACTCGCGGTTGAGGCGTCGCAACGTGGGGTGGGGTTCCATGCCGCCACTCTCGCCGAGGCGTGTTGTCCCGGGTGTTGCCCCGCCCCCGACAGGTGTTGCCGGGAGCGCTCCGGTGGTGTCTGAAGGCAGAAACCGACGGTCGAGTAACTTTGCTAACGATCTGATCACAAAGGCCGTTTCGGCGGAAGCTGAAACCGATTGCGCTCGTAGACTCAAGTCACTCCCGGTTCTAGGTGACCGCTCACACCAACCCTGATCGCCCAGGGGGTTGCTCGGATATCCAGCAGCCCCCTGGTGCCATGTCCGGGACCTTCAGCGACTGTAATTCGCCAGCGAGCGGGCCAGGAAGTCCGCCAGCGCACCGGTCTCGCCGTCCCGTCCGCCGCGTCCGATCTCCAGAACCGGCGTGGCCGGCTGCGGCGTCACCCCGGTGAAGCGCGCCAACGGAGAGCCGGCCGTCACCAGGTTGTAGAACTCGGCCTTCGGCCCGACCGCCACCGTCCGAGCGGCGTTGAGGTACCACCCGAGCAGCGGGGTCCTGACCCGGCGGCCGTCCAGCAGCGTGGCCTGCAACGGCTCCGGCGCCAGCCCGCGCGCGGCCGCCTCGGCCACGAAGGCGTCGAGCTGGCGTTGGGCCGCCGCCGCTTCAGCCCGCGCTGCGGCCGTCGCCAACTCGGCCCGCTTGGCGGCATCGGCACGGCGCTGGTTGGGTTCGGCCATGCCGCGAGACTAGACGACCCGCCGGGCGGACGCGCTCCACGGCCTCACCGCACCGCCGGGCCGGGTGGCAAAGCTGCGGCTGGCCGCAGGCCCCAGCCGGGGTGGACGATGGGCAGCCACCGGGGTGATCCAGCTAGTCCGGGGGGATTCATGGGCACCGACCAGAGCCACCGACCGGTCCGGGTGGTCGTCCTCGGGGGCGGCTACAGCGGGCTGTGGGCAGCCCGGAGGATCGCCCGCAGGCTGGGCGGCCGGCTCCGTTCGGGTCAGGTCCTGCTCACGCTTGTCTCGGCGATGGATCACCACGCCTTCCACGGCTGGACCGCCGAGGTGATCACCGGCGACGTCCGCCCCGAGCACGCCCGCGTCCCGATCGACCGGCTGCTGCCCGCTGAGGTCACCCGGCTGTACGGCGAGGCGACCGCCGTCGACCTCGGCGACCGCACCGCCACCGTGCAGACAACGGCAGGAACCAGGGTGGTCCGCTACGACCATCTCGTCGTCGCGGTCGGGAGCCGGGACGCCAGGGACCGGATCGACGGCCTTCGCGCCCACGGCTGGTCGGTGAAGGACGACGGCCACCTCCAGGCACTCAACGTCCACCTCGGCGAGGTGGCGCAGGCGGCCACCGGCTCTGACCCGGCGGAACGGGACCGGCTCCTGACCGCCGTCGTGGCCGGCGGTGGCCTCGCGGGGACGGAGATGGCCGCCGCGATCCTGCAACGACTGCGGGACGAGGTCGCCGCCCGGCCGGCTCTGGCCGCCGCCGTGGCGCCCGGCCTGCCCCGGGTCGTCCTGGTCCACTCCCACGACCGGCTGGTCTCCGACATGCCGCCCCGGGTCGGCGACTATGCCGCCCGGCTGGTCTGCGAGGCGGGGATCGAGGTCCGCTACGACCACCGGCTCGCGGCGGTCACCGCCGACGGCGCCACCCTCGACGACGGCGGCCTGGTCCGGTCCGCCACCGTGCTCTCCGCGCTGGGCCAGGACGTCGTCCGGCTGCCGGGCACCGAGCACCTCGACCACGACGAGCGCGGACGGCTGGTCACCGACGCCTTCCTGCAGACCGCCGCCCCGGGACTCTGGGCGGGTGGGGACGTCGCCGCCGTGCCCCGGGCCGACGGCAGCGGGCCCTGCCGGTCCGACGCGCTCTGGGCCATCTCCCACGGCAAGCACCTCGGCGACAACGTCGCCCGGGCGGTGACCGGACGCGACCTCGTCCCGTTCGGCTTCCGGGGCCTGGGCCGGGCCGCCAGCCTCGGGGTCGGCCGGGGTGCCGGCGAGCTGTACGGGTACCCGCTGGTGGGCTGGCCGTCGTGGCTGATGCGGTGGGTGCTGTTCCACTGGTTCATGCCGTCCCGCCGGGTCGCCCTGGCCAGCGCGGCCGGCTGGCTGCGCCGTACGCCATGGCCGTCCCGCCGGGTCTCCCGGCAGGGCGCCGCTGCCTCCTGAGGGGGCCTCGTGCGTCCCCGGGGGCGCCGGCCCGGGTTGGACCGCTGGCTACGATGGGGCGATGTCCGTCGAGGGGATTCCATGCTGAAGCGACTGCTCACCGCCTGCGCGGTGGTCCTCGCGCTGTCCGGCTGCACCCCCGCCGACGGTGGCAACCAGAACCAGGCGGCCTCCTCGCCCAACGAGGAGGCGACGCTGACCGCCCCCCGTCAGCTGGCGGTCGGCGACTGCACCGGCCCGCTCGGCGCGTCGGTGAGCAGCGCGGACGGGATCCCCGCCGTCGACTGCGCCGACGAACACTCCTACGA
>JAVHXR010000196.1 GCA_031119515.1 Propionicimonas sp. | reverse complement strand
GGTCCCGCTCGATGATCAGCCGGGTGGCCTCGACCCCGTCCATCACGGGCATCCGGATGTCCATCAGGACGACGTCGGCGGGCAGGACGGCCAGTTGCTGGACGGTCTGTCGGCCGTCGGCCGCCTCGCCGACCACCGCGAGGTCGTCCTCGGCCTCGATCAGCATCCGAAAGCCGCTGCGCACGAGCTCCTGGTCGTCGGCCAGGAAGACGCGGATCGGCTGGTTCATCGGGTTCCTCCAGGCTCAGCGGACGGCGGTGGCGGGCAGTGGCAGCACGACGGTGACCTGGAAGCCCCCACTGGGACGGGGCCGCGCCACCATGCGGCCCCCCATCGAGGTGACGCGCTCGTTCATGCCGCGCAGGCCGTGCCCGGGCTGCGTCGGCTGCTCGCCGCTCGGGCTGCCGTTGTCGAGCACGTCCACCAGGATCTCCCGCGGAGAGTAGGTGAGGGTGACGGTGGCCCTGGCCTGCGGCCCGGCGTGCTTGAGCACATTGGTCAGCGCCTCCTGGACGACACGGTAGACCGTGAGCTCCAGGGCGGCGGAGATCCTCGGCGGCTGGCCGTTGACCGTCAGCGTGAACCGGTCGCTGGCCCGCTGCACCAGGTCGGGGATGTCCTCCAGGCGCGGAGCCGGGGCGAACTCGGTGCCGCGGGCCTCCTCCTCACGCAACACGCCGAGGATCCGGCGCATCTCGACCAGGGCCTCCCGTCCGGTGTCGGCGATCGTGGTCAGCGCCTCGGTGGCGGCCTCGGGCTTCTTCACCGCGAGCGCCCGCCCTCCCTCGGCCTGGACGATGATCACCGACAGCGAGTGGGCGACGATGTCGTGGAGTTCGCGGGCGATCTGGGTGCGGGCCCGGGATTCGGCCAGCCGTGCCTGCTGCTCGCGCTCGGTGGTGAGGGAGCGATAGCGCTCCGCCGCGTTGGCGACCAGGTGTTCGTGCGCGGCCGACTCCTCCCGCACCCGTCGTCCGATCGCGTACGGCGTCAGGACGAGCCCCATGCAGACGAACCAGGCCAGCGCGAACCACACGATCTGGCGCAGGTTGAGGTGGGCGGGGTCGGGTACCACCCAGCGCAACGGGCCCAGGACGGCGCCGATCGCCCCGATCACCACCACCGAGCGGGCGGCGTTGCCCGGCACCCACCGCGCCACCGAGTAGGCGACGATCGGGATCGACACCAGCGACGGCAGCGGGAGCGGTGAGGCGATCAGCTGCAGCAGCGCGGCGAACGACACCAGGGCGAGGGTGATCAGCGGGGAGTGGCGGCGCAGCACCAGCGGCACGACGAGCAGGATCGAACTCAGCAGCGCCAGCGTCGACGGCGAGCCGGAGGTCCAGTAGCTCGGTACCGTGAGCAGCGCGAGGCCCGTCGCCATCGCAGCATCCATCGCCCAGTCGTGGCGGGTGGCGCCGGGCGGGAAGAGCAGGCTTCGGACGTCCACCGCCCCCAAGCGTAGGGCGCGTTGTCCACGGCTCCTACGCTGGGACGCGGTAACGAGGGGAGGTGGCATGGTGCCAGCCGCACGACAGCGCCGGGAGACCCACTCCGGTCAGGTGCTGTCGATCTCCGTTCTCGTCGGCGTCCTCGCGATCGCGCTGGGCACCGTCACCGTCGTCTCCCTCTACCTCGACAGGGTGAGTTCCACGGTGGAGTCGATGGCCCGCACCGAACCCGTCGCCGGGTACGAGGGTCGGCCGGAGAAGGCGCTTCCCAGGGAAGGCTCGGCTGCCCCGGTCGACTACGTCGTGATGGTCGCCGGCCCGGACGACACCCTGCTCTCGGTGCACCTGGTGCGGCTGTCCGGATCGCGCCAGGACCTCACCATGATCGGCATCCCCTCCGACCTGCTGGTGCCCTACGACCCGGGCCAGCCGCAGCAGACCCTGGCCGAGTTCTACCGGCAGGGCGACGATGCGGTGGTGAAGCAGGTCGAACTGCTGTTCGGAGTCCCGACCGACCACCAGATCAAGGTGGGACTGGACGGGCTCTCAGAGGTCGTCGAGGCGCTCGGCGGGGTGGACGGGGTGCCCGGCGCGGGCAAGGCGACCGACGGCGGGGACCTGTTGCGCTACGTGGCCGCGGCCGGAGACGGACCGGGACGGGTCGACCGGGTGTCCGAGGTCGCGCAGGCGCTCATCCAGCGCCTCGGCATGGTGCATGCGATGACCAACCCCGGCCAGTTCGACACCGTGCTGAAGGCCCTCGAGAACTGCACCCTGGTCGACTCCAACCTGACGGTGAGCGAGTTCGAGTCCACCCTGATGGAATCCAGTGTCCGTGCCGACGAGATCGGCTCGGTCACCCTGGCCACGATCGTGAGCGGGGACGGCCGGATGGCGGTTCCCAGCCACCTCGCCAAGCTCCGCAAGGCGATGGGCGCTGACACCCTGGCCGAGCTCGCCGAGCCGATCGCGCCGTCCGCCAGCCCGACCCCGACTCGCTGACGCCCGCGCGGCGAGGCCCCGCACCGCCCTCGCAGGCCCTTCCGGTCAGCCGCTGCGCGTACGCTGGCGGGGTGAAGAAGCTCCTGATCGTCTCGGCCGCCCTGTTCGGTGCCGGCTACCTGGCGTGGCGGTACTGGCAGGAGGTCAACGCCGAGAATGCGCGGGCCTGGGCGGCGGGTACCGACCGCGTCCGGTGACGGCCGCTCAGCCGAGGTTGTCGTAGTCGCGATCAGGCTGGCGCAGCAACTCGGCCAGGGCCTGGCCGACTGCCGCGGCCTGGTCCTCGGGGTCGTCCAGCGTGCCGAGCCGGCCCGCCAGTTCGGGTGACTCTGCCTGCGCCCACAGCAGGACGTCATAGACCTCGAAGGTGATCTCGAAGACGTCCCTGCCCTCGACCCTGATCCACAACTCCAGCGCTTCCGGGGGCCAGGCGTCGCCGTAGGAGGTGTCGATGTCCGTCCACGGGTAGCGGTGCACGAACGACTCCGGCTCGACCTCGAAGCGGATCTGCCACTGCCCGTCGGGGTCGCTCTCGGCCGAGCTGAACTCGATGCCGAAGGGCGCCAACTCGTCGGTGAGCACGTCGAGGTACTCGTCGGGCAGGTCCATGCCCGACACGGTAGCGGGCCGCGCTCGGCACTGCCAGAAGCGCGCGCCGCCGGCCGTCCGTGGGCGCGTGACCCGGCGTCAGTCCTGCCCGACGGGGTGCCCGTCCAGCGAACCCCCGGCGGCGAGCCGCATCAGGTCGGAGTCGAGGTCGATCCCGAGCTCGGTGCCGCCGGCGCTGCCGAACTCGTGGCTGTAGCTGTCCCACGACGCGGCCTTCACCTGGTTGGCGAAGTCGGATTCGAGCAGCAGCACCAGCTCGATCGCGGCGCGGTCGATCCGCTTGTTGAGGGCGGGATCGCCCCAGTCCTCGGAGGCCGCGAACAGCGACGTGGGCACGGTCAGCGTCCGCAGGTAGGCGAACAGGGCTCGGAGTTGCTCGTCGACCACCAGCGCGTGCCGGGCGGTCCCTGCCGTCGCCGCGAGCACCACCGGCCGGGCGATCAGCAGGTCGTTGTCGAGCACGTGGAAGAACGACGTGAACAGGCCGCTGGCGGCCGCCTTGTAGACCGGGGTGCTGACCACCAGCCCGTCGGCCCGGGCGAGCGTCTCGATGGCCGACTTCAGCCGCGGTCCGGTGTGCTGGGAGACCAGGGCGCTTGAGATCTCGCCGGCCATGGTGCGCAGGTCGATCACCGTGGTGTGCACCTGCTGTCCCCGCTGCTCCGCGCGGGCGACGACCCGGCCGGCGATCCGGTCGGCGAGCAACCGGGTAGAGGACGGGTCGGACGCGCCGGCGCTCACCACGACCAGTTGGAGGGGACGGGGATCGGTGCTCACGGTGCTTGTCTCCTGAGTTCGGGTCTTGCTGGTGAGATCCCGGCGTACGCCGGGATGACGAAGGATTGGATGGATGGTCGTCTCGGGCTTGCCCCGGGGTCTGTGTGGGGTGGTGGTCGTCTCGGGCTTGCGCCGGGGTCTGTGTGGGTTGATTGTCATCCCGGGCTTGCCCCGGGATCTCTGCTGCTGGTGAGCTTGGTGGCGATCGACCGGAGCTGGCGGAGCTCGTCTGCATCCAGGCCCGCCATCGCGTGCGTGACGCTGCGGGCGTGCTGGCGTCCGATCGCCTTCTGCCGGGCGGCGCCGGCCTCGGTGAGGCAGACCAGCACAAGGCGGCCGTCCGTCTGGTCGGTCGAGCGGCGCACCAGCCCGCGCTGCACCAGGCGGTCGACCAGACGGGAGAGCCCCGGCTGGCTGAGCAGCACCGAGCCGCCGAGCTCCCCCATCCGGACCGGGCCGGGCCGCTTGGACAGGGTGTAGAGGACGTCGTACCCGCGCATCCCCAGGTCGCCCCAGACGTCCTCGGCCTCGAACCCGCGCATCAGGCGGGCGTGGGCGGTCAGCATCGCCTCCCACGCCTCATTGGCGAGCCGGTCCATCGAGGTCACAGCGCCGGCTCGGCCACCGGCGGCGCGGACTCGGTGTCCTGATAGGGCGACTGGCCGGTGACGTTGTCGCCCCGGTTGGCGTTCGGACGGGGCTGGCGGCTCGGCCCGTCGCCGTACTTGGCCCTGACCAGGGCGGCGTGGGTCGGGGCCTCCGGCGCCCCGGGGTCACGCTTGGCGGCGAGCTCCTTGCGCAGGACGGGGATCACTTCCTCGCCGAGCAGGTCCAGCTGCTTGAGCACCGTCGACAGCGGCAGGCCGGCGTGGTCGACCAGGAACATCTGGCGCTGGTAGTCGCCGAAGTACTCCCGGAAGGTCAGGGTCTTCTCGATCACCTCCTGCGGCGAGCCGACACTCAGCGGGGTGAGTTCGCTGAACTCCTCCATGCTGGGGCCGTTGCCGTAGACCGGGGCCTCGTTGAAGTACGGCCGGAACTCGTTCTTCGCGTCCTGGGAGCGCTTGGCGAGGTAGGCCTGGCCACCGAGCCCGACGATCGCCTGCTTGGTGGTGCCGTGGCCGTAGTGGGCGAACCGCTGCCGGTAGAAGTTGATCAGCCGGATGTAGTGCTCCTTGGGCCAGAAGATGTTGTTGGCGAAGAAGCCGTCGCCGTAGTAGGCGGCCTGCTCGGCGATCTCGGGGGTCCGGATCGAACCGTGCCAGACGAACGGCGGGACGTCGTCCAGCGGCCTCGGAGTCGAGGTGAAGCCCTGCAGCGGCGTGCGGAACTTGCCCTCCCAGTCGACCACGTCCTCACGCCACAGCCGGTGCAGCAGGTTGTAGTTCTCCAGCGCGAGCGGCAGTCCCTGGCGGATGTCCTGGCCGAACCACGGGTACACCGGGGCGGTGTTGCCGCGGCCGAGCATGAGGTCCATCCGGCCCTTGCTCAGGTGCTGGAGCATCGCGTACTCCTCCGCGATCCGCACCGGGTCGTTGGTGGTGATCAGGGTGGTCGCCGTCGACACGACGAGGCGCTCTGTCTGGCCGGCGATGTAGGCCAGCAGTGTCGTCGGCGAGGAGGAGAAGAACGGCGGGTTGTGGTGCTCGCCGATCGCGAACACGTCCATCCCCACCTCCTCGGTCTTCTTCGCGATCTGGACGGCGGCGTCGATGCGCTCGGCCTCGCTTGGCGTGGTCCCCGCGACCGGGTCGCGGGTGATGTCGCTGACCGAGAAGACCCCGAACTGCATGACTGCTCCTTAGGACGATTGCCACAACTATATGCGGTTGCATACATCTGAACCCAGTGGGGCCAGAGTTCATTCCCGGCCCGCGCCACCCCTCCGCGACCGGCGACGGA
>JAVHXR010000195.1 GCA_031119515.1 Propionicimonas sp. | reverse complement strand
ATCCGGGTCTCGGTCGGCTCGTCGGTGACCTCGCCGTCGGGGTAGAACCGCGGGCCCTCCGGCAGCAGCTTGATCAGCTCGTCGGCCACCACGTCCACCTGGTCGTCGGTCAGCGCCGACACCGGGACGATCGACTCCCAGCGAATCCCGAGCTTCTCCTCCAGCGAGGCGATCCTCAGCAGGTGCTCTGCCATCCGTTGCGGCTTGACCAGGTCGGACTTGGTGGCCAGCGCCACCATCGCCGGCCGCTTCGGCAGCTTGGCGATCTCCCCCACCAGGAACTCGTCGCCCGGCCCGATCCGCTGGCTCGCCGGCAGGCACACCCCGATCACGTCGACCTCGGCCCAGGTCTCGTACACCAGGTCGTTCAGGCGCTCCCCCAGCAGCGTGCGCGGCCGGTGAAGGCCGGGGGTGTCGACCAGGATCAGCTGGGCGTCGGCGCGGTTCACGATCCCCCGGATGACGTGCCGGGTGGTCTGCGGCTTCGACGACGAGATCGCGATCTTCGTCCCCACCAGCGCGTTCAGCAGGGTCGACTTGCCGGCGTTCGGCCGTCCCACGAAGCAGGCGAAGCCCGAGCGGGTCATGAAGCCCTCCTGGCGGATTCCTCGGTGAGTTTCGCGGCGGCGTCAGCGGCCAGGTCGGCCTCGCCGTCCACCCGGGAGGCGAGCACGGTCTGGATGGTGTGACGGCGGCCGGTACCGCGTTCGGCGGTCAGCTCGATGCCCTCCCAGCGGATCACGGAGCCAGGGATCGGGACCTTGTTGAGTTCCTTCGCCATCAGCCCGAGGACGGTGTCGACGTCCTCGTCGTCCAGCTTCATCCCGAAGAGGTCGCCCAGGTCGTCGATCGGCAGCCGGGCCGAGACCCGGAACCGGTTCTCGCCGAGCTCCGTGACCGGCGCCACCTCCTGGTCGTACTCGTCGACGATCTCGCCGACGATCTCCTCCAGGACGTCCTCGATCGTGGCCAGGCCGGCGGTGCCGCCGAACTCGTCGATCACGATCACGACGTGGCTGCGGGTGAGCTGCATCTCGCGCAGCAGCTCGTCCACCGGCTTGGAGTCGGGGCAGAAGGTGGGCGGGCGCATCAGGGACTCGACCGCCTCGGAACTCTGCGCCTTCGGGTTGTCGTACATCCGGCGGATGACGTCCTTGAGGTAGAGGATCCCCACCACGTCGTCGATGTCGTCGTCGATCACAGGGATCCGGCTGAAGCCGGAACGCAGCGCCAGCGAGACCCCCTGCCGCAGCGACTTGCTGCGCTCGATGTAGACCATCTCGGTGCGCGGCACCATCACCTCCTTGACGATGGTGTCGCCGAGCTCGAAGACCGAGTGGATCATCTGGCGCTCGCCCGCCTCGATCAGGTCTTTCGCCTCCGCGATGTCGACCAGCTCACGCAGCTCGGCCTCGGAGGAGAACGGGCCGTCGGCGAAGCCCCGCCCCGGGGTCAGCACATTGCCGATCACGATCATCAGCTGCGGGATCGGGCCGAGGACGGTCGCCAGCAGGCTGACCGGGCCGCTCGAGGCGAGTGCCACCTTGTCGACGTGCTGGCGGCCGAGGGTACGCGGCGCAACGCCGAGGACGATGAACGAGATCGCGACCATCGTCGCGACCGGGAACAGGATCCGCTGCCACAGCTCGACGAAGTGCTCCGCGTACACGATCGTCACCAGCACGGTTGCGGTGATCTCGAGCAGCAGCCGGACGAACAGCAGCGTGTTGAGATAGGGCGCGCGGTCGGCCACCATCTGCTGGAGCCGACTCCCCGCCGGCCGACCGTCGGCGGCCAGGGCGTCGGCCCTGGCCTTCGACATCGAGGTGAACGCGGCCTCGGCGGCTGTCAGCAGGGAGGCCAGCACCACGCAGAGGGCGGCGATGCCGACCTCGATCCACTGGCTCTGGGTCATGGTCGGCTCACGCCTTCCGGTGGGCGGACCAGGCTTCGATGACCTTGTCGTTCAGGTCGAACATGACCTTCTTCTCGGCCGGTTCGGCGTGGTCGTGCCCGAGCAGGTGCAGCAGGCCGTGGACGAGCAGGTAGTCGGCCTCCTCCTCCGGCGTCCGGCTGTTCTCGGCGGCCTGGGCGGCGGTCACCTCCGGGCACAGGACGATGTCGCCGAGCAGCCCGAGGGGGGGTTCGTCGTTGTCGGACGGCGCCCGCAGCTCGTCCATCGGAAAGCTCAGGACGTCGGTCGGTCCCGGCTCGTCCATGTACTTCTCGTGGTAGGCGCTCATCGTCTCCGGGTCGACCAGCAGGATCGAGAGCTCCGACTGCGGGTGGATCCTCAGCAGGTCGAGGGCGAACCGGGCGAGCCCGACCAGCCGCTCGGTGTCGACGTCGATGCCGGATTCGTTGTTGAGGTCGATCATCGCCGCTTCCCCTGGTTGCCCAGCGTTGCCTCGTACCGGTCGTAGGCCGCGACGATCCGTCCCACCAGCTTGTGGCGGACGACATCGTGGCTGGTCAGGGTGCAGAACGCGATGTCGTTGACACCGTCGAGGATCTCGCCGACGGCCCGCAGGCCGCTCCGCGTCCCGGTCGGCAGGTCGACCTGGGTGACGTCCCCGGTGACCACCATCTTGGAGTTGAAGCCGAGCCTGGTCAGGAACATCTTCATCTGCTCCATCGAGGTGTTCTGCGCTTCGTCGAGGATGATGAACGCGTCGTTCAGCGTCCGTCCGCGCATGTATGCCAGCGGCGCCACCTCGATCGTCCCCGAGGTGAGCAGCCGGGGCACGCTCTCCGGATCGAGCATGTCGTGCAGGGCGTCGTAGAGCGGCCGCAGGTACGGGTCGATCTTGTCGTTGAGGGTGCCGGGCAGGAAGCCGAGCCGCTCGCCGGCCTCGATCGCCGGCCGGGTCAGGATGATCCGGTTCACCTGCTTGTCCTGCAGCGCCTGGACGGCCTTGGCGACGGCGAGGTAGGTCTTGCCCGTGCCGGCCGGGCCGATCCCGAAGATCACGGTGTGGGCGTCGATGGCGTCCACGTACCGCTTCTGGTTGAGGGTCTTGGGACGGATCGTCTTGCCGCGGCTGGACAGGATGTTCTGGGTGAGCACCTCGGCGGCGGGGACGTCGTGGGACACCATGCCCACCACCCGCTCGACGGCATCGGCGGAGAGTCCCTGGCCGGTGCGGACAATCGTGATCAACTCGGTCAGGACGTCAGCCGCGGCGGTGACCGCCACCGGGTCTCCGACGAAGGTGATCTCGTTGCCGCGGACGTGGATGTCGGCATCGAGGGCGGACTCCAGGATCCTGAGGAACTCGTCGCGCGGCCCGAGCACCGACACCATGTTGATGGACGCGGGAACGGCGACCCGTCGCTCGGCCGTGGCAACTGATGGCTGGTTCAGCTGGTCCTCCTGTGGAATGAGAACGCCATCCTACCCGGGCTCACCCGCCGCCAGCATGTCCGGATCGGACGCGGGGACGTCCGGGGTCGCGGCGGGCGGCCGGATCAGCAGCGCCGCGAGACCGGCGACCAGGCAGACCGCTGCGGTGCCGAGCACCGCTATCCCCCGGTCCAGGACGGTCACCAGGGCCGCCCCGACCAGCGTGAACGGCACCTGGGGGAAGTTCAGGACGAGCATCGCCGCCGTCGCCGTCCGGCCCTGCAGGCGGGCGGGCGTGGCCACCTGCCGCTCGGTGATGTAGGCCACCACCGCAGCGGTGACCCCCAGGCCGATCAACGCCATCCCGACGAAGGCCAGCGGCAGCCAGGTGCCCGCGAGCAGGGCAACGCCGGACCCCATCACCGCGAGTCCGACGGCGACGACCCTCAGGCCGAACACCCCCTGCACGACGCTGACCGGGCCGAGCATCTCCGGGGGCAGGCCGAACCCGTCCAGGATGACGAAGACGTAGCCGTTGAACAGCCCGGTGACCGCGACGGCGACGGTGATCGCCGTGGTGAGCTCGCGCAGCGGGCGAGCCCGCCACAGGTGGGCGAAGCCGGCGACGAGCTCGGTCGCCATCGGCGCCCGTTCGGTGGCAGGTGGAGTCTCCGTCACCGTCAGGCGGGTCATGATGACCATGGCGAGCACGAAGCCAGCGATCGCGATGCCGACCAGCGGGAACGGCCCGATGACGGCGTAGATCGCGGCGCCGACAACGGGCATCACGATCCGGCAGACCTGGTCGATCACCGAGAGCCGCGAGTTGGCGTGCCCGATGGCGTCGTCGGTGAACATGTCTCGCAGCAGTCCGGACTGTGCAGCGCCGGTGGCGTAGGCGGCCGCCGCATAGGCGAGGGTCACCAGGTAGACCAGCCACACCTGTCCGGCGTCGTGGACTGCGAACAGCGGCAGCAGGACGGCGGCGCCCAGCAGGTAGACCACCACGAGCATCCGGCGGCGGGACACCCGGTCGGCGAGCTGGCCGAGGAAGGGCGCCGCCAGGGCGGGGACACCGAGGGCGGCGAAGGTCGCGCCGCCGGCCGCCGGCGAGCCGGTCAGGTCGAGCACCCAGACCGCGAGGATGAGCACCAGGATCGAGTCGGCGACATTCGTGCCCCACCAGGCGACGGTGAGCCGCCGGAAGGTGGGAGTGCGCAGCTGAGCCCGGATCTCGTCGGTGATCGAGGATGCCCCGGCGGGGTCGGATGTCATTCCTGCTCCGTTCCGGCGGTCCGCGGCTCCGGGTTGACAACGGCGAGGAGCCGCGCCGGGCGGGAGTCGGGCGGTCGCAGCGCGGGGTCGTCCCAGCGCCCGGCGAACCGGTCGGCCAGCCGTCCCACCTCATCCGACAGGTCGGCGAGCTCCTCCCGGGTGGCCCAGAACGACGACCGTGCGACGGTTGAGGCGAGAACCCATTCCTCGGACTCCTGCGTGGCGCCGGCCAGGAAGGTCCGGATCCGCTCGAACTCACGGGTGAGCAGCAGTCCGGCGACGTCGCCGACCGCCTGGACGGCTCCCGGGTCGCCGGGTTCGGGGCTGAACGAGTGGCCGTGCCGGGAGGTCGCCCGCCACGGCTTCTCCCTGCCGTGCGCCTCGGCCCGCTCCGCGAAGCCGTACTTGGCGAGCATCCGGAGGTGGAACGAGCAGCTCGCCACCGACTCGCCGGTGACCTCGGCGGCGCGGGTGGCTGTCACCTCCCGCTCGTCGCCCAGCAGGTCGAGCAGCGCGAGCCGCAGCGGGTGCGCGAGCGCGCGGATACGGGAGGGGTCCGAGACCAGGTCAGGGGTGGTCATGCCCCGCACCGTAGCTTACTAAAGCTATCTTGCGCAAGCTTTCTTTAGCATTTTCCGACAGCCAGCCCCTGAGCACTGGCCCTCAGCAACAGAGGCTGGCGCTCGACGAAGAAGGCTGTCGCGCAACGACCCCCCACACCACCGGGGAAGCCGACACGCTCGCAGAACCGGCGAGAGCCCGCCCCTGTCACCGACAGCCAGCCCCTGAGCACTGGCCCTCAGCAACAGAGGCTGGCCCTCGACGAGGAAGACCGGCCCTCGGCGACGGTCAGGAGCCGGCGAACCGGTTGGTGGCGTCGAGCAGCTCCGCGCAGATCGCGGGTTCCATCGCCGCGTGCCCGGCCAGCACCAGGCGGTAGTCCGCCTCCGGCCAGGCCCGGTGCAGGTCGTCGGCAGTCACCGGGGGGCAGGGCAGGTCGTAGCAGCCCTGCACGATCACCGCGGGGATGTGCCGGATGGCGTCCACCCCGGCGATCAGCTGGCCATCGGTGAACCAGCCGCCGTTGACGAAGTAGTGGTTCTCGATCCGGGCGAACGCGAGCGCGACGGCCGGGTCGGAGAACTCGTCCACCAGCGGCTGGGAGAACTGCCGCGTCGAGGTCGCGGC
>JAVHXR010000194.1 GCA_031119515.1 Propionicimonas sp. | reverse complement strand
CAGGTTGATCGAGGTCTCCTGGGTGGCCGACAGCTCGATCTTGGCGCGCTCGGCAGCTTCCTGCAGACGCTGACGGGCCATCTTGTCCTTGGACAGGTCGACCCCGTGCTTGTTCTTGAACTGGGTGACCAGCCAGTCGACGACCCGCTGGTCCCAGTCGTCGCCACCGAGCCGGTTGTCGCCCTTGGTCGCCTTCACCTCGAAGACGCCGTCGGCGATCTCCAGCAGGGAGACGTCGAAGGTGCCGCCGCCGAGGTCGAAGACCAGGATGGTCTGCTCGGCGCCGCCCTTGTCGAGGCCGTAGGCCAGCGCGGCGGCGGTCGGCTCGTTGATGATCCGGTCGACCACGAGGCCGGCGATCTCGCCCGCCTCCTTGGTGGCCTGGCGCTCGGCGTCGGAGAAGTAGGCCGGGACGGTGATCACCGCGTTGGTGACCGGCTCCCCGAGGTAGGCCTCGGCATCCCGCTTCAGCTTCTGCAGCACGAACGCGCTGATCTGCTGCGGACGGTAGTCCTTGTCGTCGATGCCGACCTTCCAGTCGGTGCCCATGTGGCGCTTGACCGAGCGGATGGTGCGGTCGACGTTGGTGACGGCCTGCCGCTTGGCGACCTCACCGACCAGGACCTCGCCGCCCTTGGCGAAGGCGACGACCGAGGGAGTCGTGCGGGCGCCCTCGGCATTGGGGATGACAGTCGGCTCGCCGCCCTCGAGGACGGCGACGACGGAGTTGGTGGTGCCGAGGTCGATGCCGACAGCTCGTGCCATGGTGGATACCTCCATTGATGTCAGGGTTCGCGATTGAGCCTAGCACGCTCAACCACCAAGTTGAGTACACCAGACTCAACTAAGGCTCACCTGCGGGTATTCCCTGCGTCCGCCCTGACCGCCGGCGTCGCTGCGGGGCCGGAGGCCGTCGTTGCCGCCGCCGGTCCCGGGCGGTGGGCGGCCTGCCCGACGACCGTTGCGGACGGGCCGGAGCCGGGCGAGCTCGCGGGTGGTCGCCTGCGGCTCGGAAGCCGGACGCTAGCCCTCGGCGGGCGCCGGGCGGACGTCCACGAGGTGGTCCACCAGCCCGACCAGGGTCGGGAAGGAGTGCCAGAGCTGGTGGCCGAGCTTCGGGATGGTGATGGTGGGGCCGGGGACGCCGCTGGCCGCCAGGCTCGCGTCCAGCTTCTCGAAGTCGCCGCGGCGGCACAGCGAGCTCCGCTCCCCCCGCGCCAGCGCGCACCGCTCGAGTTCGATCCCTTCCAGCCTGCCGAGAAGTTCCTCACTGGCCAGGACGAGCGCGATCGCGACCAGATCGACCGGGGAGGGCTGCACGCCCGGCTCGATGGCCTGGCGACGCCTGGTGTGCACCACCCAGTCGTGGTGACGGTTGGTGGCGTGGACCCACGGCAGCCGGACCCAGTCGGCGAGGTTGTCCGCCTGCAGCGTGGTCAGGCTGCGCCGGGTGATCGCCACCGGCTCGACAAGGTTGAGCCCCTCGATCGGCCCCCACTGTGCCAGGACGGGCAGCGCGGCGGCGGCGAGCGAGCACCCGGTGGAGTAGCCGAGGACCTGCATCACCTCGGTGTTACGGACCTCGCCGGCCTCGAAGGCCGCGGCGAGGTAGCGGAGGTTCAGCTCGGCCCAGGACTCCGACCTGTGCCGCAGCATGTCCCGCCGGACGGCGGCCGGGATCGGATCCCGGAACCGGCTCATCCCCGGGATCTCGGTGATCACGACGGTCAGCGAGGTCGCCTCGGCGAGGAACTGGCACTTGGCCACCTCCCACTCCCCCAGCGGGGTGCCGAAGCCGGGGAAGTAGACCAGCACGCCCCGCGACTCCGGGGGGGTGCCGACAAGAGCCGCCAACGGCGGCATGTGGGGCTCGGGGCGAAGCGTCAGCCGCCGCACCGGGATCGCCGGGCGGCGCAGCGGCGCCCGTCCGTCGAGCGTCAGCGTCACGGGATAGCGCACCTCGTCCTCCTCCGAGCCGCATCGTAGCCCGGCCCCGGGCACGGTTCGTGCCCGGCGACCCGGAGGCGCAAGAATGGCTGGCATGACACAGGCGGTCGTGTTCGACATGGACGGCACCCTCACCGACACCGAGGCGATCTGGGACGTCGTGCGGCGCGGGCTCGCCGAGGCCGACGGGCTGCCCTGGCCGGACGAGGCCACCCCGGCGATGATGGGGATGTCGACCCAGCAGTGGTCGGCCTACCTCTCCGAGGTGGTCGGACTGCCGGGCTCGGCGAAGGATGCCGCCCGGCGCACCATCGACGGCATGGTCGACGCCTACCGCGGCGGGATCGAGGTGCTGCCCGGCGCGCCCGAGGTGGTGTACCGGCTCGGCGCCCGCTGGCGGCTGGGGTTGGCGAGCTCGTCCCCCCGCGTCCTGATCGACACAGCGCTGGCGACCCTGGGGATCACCGACCAGTTCGCGACCACGCTGTCGACAGAGGAGCTCGGCGGCGCCGGCAAGCCGGCGCCGGACGTCTACCTCGAGGTCTGCCGCCGGTTGGGCGTCGCCCCCGCCGATGCCGTCGCGATCGAGGACGCCCCGAACGGGATCAAGGCCGCGCACGCCGCCGGGATGAGGCTGATCGCCGTCCCGCCGCACTTCCATCCTCCTGCGGCCGACGTGCTGGCGCTGGCGGACGTGGTGGTCGACTCGCTGGACGAGATCACCACAGAACTCGTCGCCGAGCTGCTGGGAGGGCACTGAGGTGTTGCGCTCCGCCCTGCTGCGGGCCGCCCGCAACGACCGGCTGCGCCGGCTCGTGACCGCTGCCCCGCCCACCCGCGCCGTGGTGAACCGCTTCATCGCGGGAGAGACGGTCTCCGATGGGCTGGCCGCTGCCCAACGGCTCGCCGAGGACGGCCTGTTCGCCACCATCGACGTGCTCGGAGAGGACACCACAGAGCCCGGCCAGGCCGAGTCGGCGACCGCCGCCTACCTGGAACTGCTGGCCGGGGTGCCGGCGGCCGGCCTGACCGGCTCGGTCGACGTCTCGCTCAAGCTCAGCTCGCTGGGCGCCGCGCTGCCCGGTGGCGCCGAGATCGCCTACACCAACGCCCGCCGGATCTGCGAGGCGGCCGCCGCCGTCGGCGCGACCGTGACGGTGGACGCCGAGGACCACACCACGCTCGACCGGATGCACGGGATCGTCGACCAGCTCCGGACCGACTTCCCCGGTGTCGGGCTGGTGCTGCAGGCGGTGCTGCTGCGCACCCCCGCCGACGCCGAGCGGTTCAGCCGGCACGGGCTGCGGGTGCGACTGTGCAAGGGCGCCTACGACGAGCCGTCCACCGTCGCCCTCCGGCAGGGGACGCAGGTGAGCGCGGCGTACGTCGCGATCGCCCGTACCCTGTTCCGCGGCGCCGGCTACCCGATGCTGGCAACCCACGACCCGGAGATGATCGCCGCCGCGGAGGTCCTGGCCGACGAAGCCGGCCGCTCCACCGGCGAGTACGAGTACCAGATGCTGTACGGCATCCGGACCGACGAGCAGCGCCGGCTGGCCGCCGCCGGCCACCGGGTGCGGGTCTACGTTCCGTGCGGCACCGACTGGTGGGGCTACTTCGTCCGCCGGTTGGCCGAGCGCCCGGCGAACCTGCTGTTCTTCCTGCGCGCCCTGATCGGACGCTGAGCGGGCGAGCTCAGCCGACCGCTGCGGCGCGCTCCAGCCCGGCGGCGAGGTCGGCGACCAGGTCCGCCTCGTCCTCGATCCCGATACTGAGGCGGAGCATGCCGTCGGTGATCCCTGCGGCGGCGCGGGCCTCCGGCGCCATCGCGGCGTGCGTCATCGAGGCGGTGTGCGAGATCAGCGACTCCGCGCCCCCGAGGGATTCGGCAAGGCAGTAGAACGCGAGCCCGTCCACCAGCGCCGCCGCCGCTGCCGCGTCGTCCAGCTCGAAGGTGACGATCGCGCCGAAGCCGTCCTGCTGGCGGGCGGCCAGGTCGTGGCCGGGGTGACCGGGAAGCCCCGGGTAGTGCACCGCGCGGACGGCGGGGTGGGCCTCCAGCATCGCCGCCACGGCTGCCGCGTTGGCCTGCGCCTTGGCCATCCTGAGGTGGAGGGTGCGCAGCCCGCGCAGGGTCAGGTAGGCGTCGAACGCCCCGCCGGTGACGCCCAGGCAGTTCGCCCACCAGGCCAGCTCGGCGGCCCGTTCGGCGTCCGTGGCGATGACCGCGCCGGCGACGACGTCGCTGTGGCCGTTGATGTACTTGGTGGTGGAGTGCACGACGACGTCCGCGCCCAGCCCCAGCGGCCGCTGCACGACCGGCGAACAGAAGGTGTTGTCTGCGACGACGACCGCCCCGGCCGCGTGCGCGGCGTCCGAGACCGCCGCGATGTCGGTGATCCGCAGCAGGGGGTTGGACGGGGTCTCGATCCACACCAGGTCGGCACCCCCGGCCAGGGACCTGGCGACCTGGTCGGGGTCGCTGAGGTCGACCAGCACCAGGTCGAGGGCCCCCCGGCGGGCCAGCGCGTCGAACAGCCGCCAGGAGCCGCCGTAGCAGTCGAACGGCGCCACCAGCCGGCCACCCGGCGGCAGCAGCGCGTGCAGGGACGTTGTCACCGCACCCATCCCCGAGGCGGTGACGACGCAGGAGGCTCCGCCCTCGAGGTCGGCCAGGGCTTCGGCGAGCAAGGTCCGGGTGGGGTTCCCGGAACGGCTGTAGTCGTAGTCGCCCGGCTCGCCCAGGCCGGCGAACGAATAGGTCGCGGACAGGTTGATCGGTGGCACCACCGCGCGGAAGGCACGGTCGGTGTTCACGCCCGCCCGGACCGCGCGGGTCGTCGGCGTGGACTCGGTCATGAACGCTGACCCTAACACCAGGCCACGCCCGGCCCCGGCGGCGATCACCGCGTCGCGAACCGCCCGGGCACGGGTGCCCATCACGCCGCGGGTCTCTGGCGTGCCGCCCGGCGGCGCGGGTAGCGTCAGCCCCATGAAGATCGAAGATGTGGTCCGCGCAAAGGGAACCGACGTCGTCACCATCGAGCCGACGGCCACCGTGAAGCAGCTCCTCGACATGCTCGCCGAGCACAACATCGGCGCTGTCGTGGTGAGTACCGACGGGCGCCACATCGAGGGCATCGTCAGCGAGCGGGACGTCGTCCGCCGGCTCGCGTCCCTGGGCGCCGCGGTCCTGGACGCCGCGGTCTCGGCCATCATGACCGCCAATGTGAAGACCTGCACTCCCGCCGACTCGATCGAGGACACCGCCCGCGAGATGACCTACTCCCGGTTCCGGCACCTCCCGGTCGTGGTCGACGGCGAACTCAAGGCCGTCGTCTCGATCGGCGACGTGGTGAAGTACCGGATCGACCAGCTCACCGACGAGCGCAACCACCTGCTCGGCTACCTGCACGCCTGAGGACCTGGCGGTGGGGTCGTCGGGTTCGACCGGCGGGGAGGCCGAGCCCAGGGCGGTGGCAGCGCTGCGCGCGCTCGGGGTCGAGCACGTCGCGACGCGGTATCCGCCGGCGCGATCGCTGCCCGAGGCCGCCGCGATGCGCGGCCTCCGGCCCGGCGACATCGTCAAGAGCATGGTCGTGCGGCGCGGAGAGGACGACTTCCTGTTCGTCCTGGTCCCGGGGGATCGGCAGATCAGCTGGCCGAAGTTGCGTGCGCTGCTGGGGGTGTCACGGCTGTCGATGCCTCCGGCCGACGTCGCCCTCGCGGTGACGGGCTACGAGCGCGGCACGATCACGCCGTTCGGCTCGACCCGGGCGTGGCCGGTCATCGCCGATCAGCGCGTCAGCGGCACGATCTCGCTCGGCGCCGGCGCGCACGGCGTCGCGGCCACCCTCGAGGCC
>JAVHXR010000193.1 GCA_031119515.1 Propionicimonas sp. | reverse complement strand
GGTCTACGCGCTGATCAAGCACTTCAAGGTCGCGTTGCCGCTGCACCCGGAGTACCGGACGATGCCGATGGTCTGGTACATCCCGCCGCTGTCGCCGGTGATCGACCTGCTGCGCGACCAGGGCCACGACGCCGAGGCGCCCGGCAACCTGTTCGGTGCCATCGACGCGCTGCGGATCCCGGTGAGCTACCTGGCGGAGCTGTTCACCGCCGGTGACACCCGGCTCGTCACCGACGTCCTGCAGAAGCTCGCCGCGATGCGGTCCTTCATGCGCGGGGTGACGCTGGGGACCGGACGCGACGCAGCCCTGGCCGAGGCGGTCGGGATGACGCCGGAGGCGATCGAGCAGCTGTACCGGCTGCTGGCGATCGCCAAGTACGAGGATCGCTACGTCATCCCGAAGGCACACCGTGAGGAGGCCCACAACCTGGAGGAGCTGGCCTGCTCGCTGGACTACGAGGGCGGACCGGGGATGTACCCGTCGGGGCCGTTCGGTGAGGCATCGGGGCGGCCGGTGCCGGTGGCGATCGAGACCTACTCGGCGCTGAAGGCGCGCCAGCAGGCCGAGCAGGCAGCCTCGGCGGAGGCCCTCGCCAACCGCGCCGGGATGCTCAACTGGGACGCCAACGAGGACGCGAAGTGAGCCCGCTCCTCCGCCGCCGCAGGCGTGAGATCCCGGATCAGGTCCGGGATGACGTTCCCGGTCGCGCCAGCGTCACGCCGGCCGCTCTCACCGTCGCGCCGGCGGCTCCTACCGTCATCCCGGCGAACGCCGGGATCCCGGATCAGGTCCGGGACGGCGTTTCGGGTCGCGCCAGCGTCACGCCGGCCGCTCCCACCGTCGCGCCGGCCGCTCCTACCGTCATCCCGGCGAACGCCGTCCCGGATCAGGTCCGGGACGGCGTTTCGGGTCGCGCCACCGTCGCGCCGGCCGCTCCCACCGTCGCGCCGGCCGCTCCTACCGTCATCCCGGCGGACGCCGGGATCCCGGATCAGGTCCGGGATGACGTTTCGGGTCGCGCCAGCGTCGCGACGGCGGCTCCCACCGTCACGCCAGCGGCTCCCACCGTCACACCGGCCGCTCCCACCGTCATCCCGGCGAACGCCGGGATCTCCGACGCCGTGCTGTTCCAGGCCGCGGCCCTGTGCCTGGCATACCCGGACGAGGAACTGCGGGAGCGCCTCGACCTGATCGAGGCCGCGCTGGCGGCCGCGGGCGCCGCCGTGCAGTTCGCGCCCGTCCTCGCCCACCTGCGCAGCCTCGGACTGTCGGAGGCCCAGTCGTTCCACATCCAGGAGTTCGACCTCTCCCGCCGGCACGCCCTGCACCTGTCCTACTGGACCGACGGCGACACCCGCCGGCGCGGCGAGGTGCTCGCCGAGATCAAGGCGGTCTACCGCGATTCGGGGCTCGTGGTCGACCTCCGCGGCGAACTGCCGGACTTCCTGCCGATAGTGCTCGAGTTCGCCGTCGCCGATCCCGGTCGCGGCGTCGGGCTGCTGCAGAGGTTCCGCGCCAGCCTCGAGTTGCTGCGCCTCAACCTGACCAGGGACGGGGTGCCGCACGCCGGTGTCCTCGAAGCGGTGTGCGGCCGCCTGCCGGGGAAGTCGCCCCGCACCCTGGCCGAGGTGCAGGCGCGCTACGGCGAGTCGCGTCCGGTCGAGTTCGTCGGTCTGACGGTCGGGATCCCGGGTCGAGCCCGGGATGACGGACCTGGGACCGCCCCGGGTCGAGCCCGGGATGACGGACCGGGAGCCGTCCCGGGTGGGGCCGGGGCGGACGGACCCGGGCCAGACCGGCGTGGAACCTTCGTCATCCCGGCGAACGCCGGGATCTCCCCCGAGACCGGAAGCGGGTCCGTGAGATGAGTCCCCTCGACATCCTGCTGTGGGGAGTGCTGCCGTACGTCGTCGCGCTCGTCCTGATCGCCGGACTGGTCTGGCGGTACCGCTACGACCAGTTCGGCTGGACCACCCGCTCGTCCCAGCTGTACGAGTCGAGGCTGCTGCGGATCGCGTCCCCGGTCTTCCACTTCGGGCTGCTCGTCGTCCTGGCCGGCCACCTGATGGGCCTGCTGATCCCGAAGGACCTCACCGACCGGTTCGTCAGCCAGGAGACCTACCACCTGGTGGCGCTGACAGCGGGCACCGTCGCCGGGGTCGCGACCCTGGCCGGGATCGCCCTGCTGATCTACCGCCGCCGCACCACCGGCCCGGTCTTCCTCGCCACCACCCGCAACGACAAGCTGATGTACGTCATCCTGACCGCCGCCATCGTGTTCGGTCTGGTCGCCACCCTCACCGGCGGCCAGACCCCGACCGGCGAGGAGCACAACTACCGCGAGACCGTCTCGGTGTGGTTCCGGTCGCTGCTGGTGCTCCAGCCCGACGTCGCCGCGATGGCGGCGGCGACCTGGCAGTTCAAGGTGCACATCCTGGTCGGGCTGGCGCTGTTCGCGCTGGTCCCGTTCAGCCGGCTGGTGCACGCCTTCACCGTGCCGCTGCACTACCTGTTCCGCCCGTACGTCGTCTACCGCAGCCGGGACCCGCTCCCGCCCGCGCCGTCCCACGGCAGGGTCAGGGGCTGGGACCCGGTCGGCACCCGGGATCGAGACCGGAAGCCGCGATGACCCCTGCCACTGTCAGCGCCGAGACCGACCACGGCGACCAGACGATCGCGCCCGTGCACTCCACCGGCCGCGGCGCCAGCCGCGTTCTGGCGATGTCGACGATCGACTTCACCGCGATGTTCGCGGTCTGGCTGATGTTCGGCATCCTCGGCATCGAGATCCAGAAGGAACTGCTGCTCTCCGACGTCGAACTGGCCTGGATCACGGCCCTGGCCGTCCTCAACGGGTCGATGTGGCGACTCCCGGCCGGCATGATCACCGACCGGCTCGGCGGACGGCGGGTCACCATCGTGATGCTGGCGGCGACCGCCGTCCCCGCCTACCTGGTCTCCACCGCCCACAGCTACGGCGTCCTGCTCGTCCTCGCCTTCCTGGTCGGGTTCGCCGGCAACCTGTTCAGCGTCGGGGTGGCGTGGAACGCCGCCTGGTTCGGACGGGAGCGGCAGGGCTTCGCGCTCGGCCTGTTCGGGGCCGGCAACGTCGGCGCCTCCCTCACCAAGTTCATCGGCCCGCCGCTGATCGCCGGCACCGCCGGGATGACCTTCGCCTTCGGCGTGCAGGGCGGCTGGCGGCTGGTGCCGGTGCTGTACGCCGTCCTGCTGGTCTCGCTCGCGGCGATCACCTGGCTTGTGGTGCCCCGGCACGACCGCCGGGCCGGCGCGGGCAGGCCGGTGCGGGCCATGCTGGCGCCGCTCAGGCACCTTCGGGTGTGGCGCTTCAGCCTGTACTACGTCGCCGTGTTCGGCGCCTACGTGGCGCTGTCGGCCTGGCTGCCGAAGTACTACGTCGACAACTTCGGCGTCGACCTGTGGACGGCGGCGCTGCTCACGGCCGTGTTCATCTTCCCCGCCTCCCTGCTCCGTCCGGTGGGCGGCTGGATCTCCGACCGGATCGGTGCCCGGAAGGTGATGTACGCGACCTTCGCCCTCATGCTGGCCACCAGCGGCGTGCTGATGATGCCGAACGGGCATGTCGTGGTGGTCCACCCCGACGGCACCGAGTCCCAGCACCTGGCCTACGCGATCGACATCTTCTGGTTCACGGCCTGCGTCTTCCTGCTCGGCTGTGCGATGGGCGTCGGCAAGGCCGCGGTGTACAAGCACATCCCGGAGTACTTCCCCGACAACGTCGGCTCCGTCGGCGGGCTGGTCGGGATGCTCGGCGGGCTGGGCGGGTTCATCCTGCCGCCGCTGTTCGCCTACACGAAGGCGTGGACGGGCTTCCCGTCCAGCACCTTCCTCGTGATCTTCGTGCTGACCGCGGTGTGCGCGGTCTGGATGCACCTCACCATCGTCGCGATGCTGCACCGGAGCGCGCCAGAACTGGCCGACCGGTTCGACAACCAGGACGCAGAATCCCGTTCCCTCCAGGAGGTCGGAGCATGAGCAATCCCATCACCACCCGCCTCCAGTCCGGCCCGGAGTGGCTGACCTCGTGGGATCCGGAGAACGAGGCGAGCTGGGACAGGCGCCTGGCGTGGCAGACCCTGTGGATCACCACCTTCACGCTGACCATGTGCTTCGTCACCTGGTTCCTGCCGTCGGCGATCATCCCCAAGCTGAACGCCATCGGCTACTCCTTCACCAGGGAGCAGCTGTACTGGCTGGCCGCCACCCCCGGCCTGTCCGGCGGGCTGATGCGGCTGGGCTGGATGGTGCTGCCTCCGATCCTGGGGACGCGCAAGATGGTGGCCGCCACCACCCTGCTGCTGTTCTTCCCCGTCCTGGGCTGGGGAGTGCGGTCGATGTCGCCCACCGCGCCGTACTGGGAGCTCCTCGTGCTCGCCTTCCTGGCCGGCATCGGCGGTGGCGCGTTCTCGGGCTTCATGCCGTCCACCTCCTACTTCTTCCCGCGGAGCAAGCAGGGGACAGCGCTCGGCCTCCAGGCCGGGATCGGCAACTTCGGGGTGTCCCTGGTGCAGTTGCTCACCCCGTGGCTGATCGGCCTGGGCTGGCTGTGGTGGCTGGGAGAGAGCCAGCAGATGACCGTCCCCGGCCAGCCCGATCGCGAGGTCTGGTACCAGGCCGCCTCCTTCGTCTGGCTGCCGTTCATCCTGGTCGGCGCCTGGATCGCCTGGAAGTACCTCAAGTCGGTGCCGGTGAAGGCGAACCTCCGACAGCAGTTCGACATCTTCTCCAACCAGGACACCTGGTGGATGACGATCCTCTACATCATGACCTTCGGCACCTTCTCCGGGCTGTCGGCGCAGTTCGGCCTGCTGATGACGAACCTCTACGGCTCGGGGAACCCCGCCATCGTGCAGGGCACCGGGGCGACAGCGGAGATCCTCGTGGCCGGCTACGCGGTGCCCGACGCGGCGGCCTACGTGTTCCTCGGCCCCCTGGTCGGCGCCGGTGCCCGGGTGCTGTTCTCGCCGCTGACCGACCGGACCGGCGGGGCGATCTGGACGCTGGTCTCCGGCCTCGGCCTGATCGGCTCGATCATCTACACGATCCCGGCACTCACCCCCGACACCTCGAGCGCCGCGACGCTGCAGGCGGGCTTCACCCAGTTCCTGTGGGGCATGCTGGCGATCTTCCTGTTCGCCGGAATCGGCAATGCGTCGACCTTCAAGCAGATGCCGATGATCTTCGAGCGGCGGCAGGCCGGCGGGGTGATCGGCTGGACGGGCGCGATCGCCGCCTTCGGGCCGTTCCTGTTCGGGGTCGGCCTCACCCTGATGCCGGCGCCGACCTTCTACTGGATCGGCGTCGCGTGGGCGGCGATGTGTGTCGCCATCACCTGGTGGCGCTACGCCCGCCCGGGCGCCCCGAGGAAGTCGTGACGACCAGCGGCGGGGTGCGCGCCGCGGTGATCACGGTCTCCGACGAGGTGGCCAGTGGCGCGGACGCCGACCGCGGCGGCCCGGTCGCGGTCGGGCTGCTCGGCGGACTCGGCCTGACGACGTCACTCACGGCGGTCCCCGACGACCCGGAGGCTGTCGTCGCAGCGGTGCAGGCCGCGATCCGCGACGGCGCCAGGGTCGTCCTCGCCTGTGGCGGCACCGGGATCGGCCCCCGTGACCGCACCCCGGAGGCGGTCCGCAGCCTGCTGGCCTTCGAGATCCCGGGGATCGCAGAGGAGATCCGGCGGCGAGGCCTGGCCCACACCGCGCAGGCGCTTGTCTCGCGCGAGGTCGCCGGCGCCGTCACACCGCGGGGTCGACCGGCGGTCCTGGTGGTGGC
>JAVHXR010000192.1 GCA_031119515.1 Propionicimonas sp. | reverse complement strand
GGCCAGGGCCGCCGGGCCGAGCCCCAGGATCCCCAGCCAGCCCGCCAGCGGGTAGGTCAGCAGCCAGCAGGCGTGGGAGAGCGAGAACTGCGCGGCGAACGCGTCGCCGAGGTCGTGGCCGGGGGTGTGGCGGCGGATCAGCCGGCCGACGGGGGTCTCGGCCGCCGACCAGCCGGCGCCGATGGCCAGCCACAGCAACCCCACCGCCGGGAGTCCCCAGGCCGGCGAGCCGAGCTGGAGGGCGAGCGGCACCAGCAGAGCCGCGCCGCTCAGCAGGCAGGCGCCGCCCAGCATCACCCGGCGCTCGGGGAGGTGGCGCAGGACGAGGGGGAGCAGGAGTGCGGTGAGCATGGACCCGACGCCGTTGGCGGCCAGCAGCCAGGCCACCACGGTGTCCGGCTGGCCGTAGCGGGTCCGGGCGATCACCACCGTCGACACGATCACGAAGGCCCCCGCCGCGGCGACCGCCAGGTTGAGGGCCAGCACCGGGCGGAGCGCCCGGGTGCGGACGAAGGCCACCAGGCCGCGCCGGGCACGTCGCCGCAGGGGTTCGGGTGCCTCCGGCCCGACCTGCCGCGGGCGCGCGGGAACGGCGGTGGACACGATCAGCGCCGCGGAGGCCGCGAACCCCGCGGCAGTGCCGAAGAACAGATCGGCCGCCGGCACGACGAGGAGCAGGACGGCGGTCAGCGCCGGGGACAGCACGGACTCGAGGTCGTAGGCGAGCCGGGACAACGACAGCGCCGAGGTGAAGTCGGCCTCGTCGGTGAGCACGTCCGGGATGACCGACTGGAAGATGGGGGTGAAGGTGGCGGAGGCGGCCTGGAGGAGGAACACCAGCAGGTACACCTGCCAGACCGCCGCGACGAACGGCAGGGTGAGGGCGACGACCAGGCGGAGCAGGTCGGCCGACACCAGCACCCGCCGGCGCGGCCAGCGTGCCAGTGCGGCGGTTGCGAGCGGAGCCACCAGGACGTAGGCGACCATCTTGATCGCCAGGGCGGTGCCCAGGACGCCGCCGGCCCGCTCGGGATCGAGGTCGTAGGCGACCAGTCCGAGCGCGACCGTGGCCAGCCCGGTCCCGGCGAGGGCGACGACCTGGGCGGTGAATAGCCGCCGGTACACCCGGTTCCCCAAGACGCTCAGCACACGCCCAACCTGCCACTAATTGCGCAACTATGCAAGTAAGCGCCAGTCGGCACGAGGACCAGCGGAGCGGGTCCTCCCCGTCGCGCGTGGGCCGCGTCGGTAAGGTGTCTGACGGTGAGGATCGGTGCGGGAGTGGCCTCGATCTGGTTGGATACGGACCGTCCGGCAGACCCGGCACGGGTGGAGGGGCGGATGCAGCTGCAGGCAGGCGAGGCGGAGCGGATCGCGGAGGTCATGGGCGGCCTCTCGACCCCGGCGCGCGTCCTCATCCTGGCACGACTGCTCGACGCCCCCGCCACCGTCGGGGAGCTGACCGAGGCGCTCGAGATGTCCCAGACCTCGGTCTCCAACCACCTGCGCATCCTGCGGCACCTCGGGCTGGCCAGCGGCGACCGGCGGGGACGCCACGTCGTCTACCGGCTGCAGGACGAGCACGTCCGGGCCATGGTCGAGCAGATGCTGCGGCACGCCAGCCACGGCTGACCGAGGCGCTGCGGGGACGCGCTCAGGCGTCTCGACGGCGCCGGAGCGAAGCCGCCGGATCGAACCGGCGCAGCCGCATCGAGTTGGTGACCACGAAGATGCTGGACAGCGACATCGCCAGCCCTGCTATCAGCGGGTTCAGCTGGCCGAGCGCGGCGAGCGGGACGGCGGCGACGTTGTAGCCGAACGCCCACCACAGGTTGCCCCGGATCGTGCGCAGCGTGCGACGGGCGAGCAGGATCGCCTCCGGAACCACCGCGAGGCTGGGCCGCACCAGGATGATGTCGGCCGCCTTCATCGCGACGTCGGTGCCGCTCAGCACCGCCATCCCGAGGTTCGCGGTCGCCAGTGCGGCGGCGTCGTTGATCCCGTCGCCGACCATCGCCACCCGCCGTCCGTCCGCCTGCAGGCGCTGGATCGCCTCGGCCTTGTCCGACGGCAGCACCTCGGCGACCACCTCGTCGACGCCCACCCGGGCGCCCACCGCCTCGGCGGCGCCGCGCCGGTCCCCGGTGAGCAGGACGGTTCGCAGTCCCAGCTCCCGCAGCCGGCCGATCGCGCCGGCGGCGGAGTCCTTCAGGGTGTCGGCGACCGTCAGCCCGCCGACCACGGTGCCGTCGGCGGCGACCAGGACAGCGGTGTGGCCGGTCTCGGCGGCCTCCGCCAGCAGCTGATCGGCCGCGTCCGGCAGCGGGATCCCGAGTTCGGCCAGCAGGTCGCTGTTGCCGACCACCACCTCCCGCACGGCGGTGCCGGTGGTGACAAGACCGCGGACGCCGTGGCCGGGCAGCGCGGTGACGCCGGCGGCTTCCGGGACCTCCGCCCCGGCGGCCCGGGCGCCGTCCACCACCGCGCGTGCGATCGGGTGCTCGGAGTACCGCTCGACGGCGGCCGCCAGCGCGACGGCCTCACCGTCTCCGGCCAGGTCGAGGACGCCGACCAGCGACATCCGGCCGGTGGTCAGGGTGCCGGTCTTGTCCAGCACGACGGTGTCGATCACGCCGGACGCCTCCAGGGCGTCCGGACCCTTGATCAGGATGCCCAGCTGCCCGCCGCGGCCCACGCCGACCAGCAGCGCCGTCGGGGTGGCAAGGCCGAGCGCGCAGGGGCAGGCGATGATCAGGACGGACACCGCTGCGCTGAAGGCGGGACGCGGCCCGGCCCCGGCCAGCAGCCAGCCGGTGAGGGTCACCAGCGAGAGGACAAGGATGCTGGGGACGAAGACGCCGACGACCTTGTCGACGAGGGTCTGGACGGCGGCCTTGCGTGCCTGTGCCTGCTCGGCGAGGACAGCCAGCTGGGCGAGTTGGGTGTGGGCGCCGACCTTCTCCGCCGCGACCACCAGGGCCCCGGTGGTGTTGAGGGTGCCGGCGAGCACCCGGTCGCCCTCGCCGACCTCGACAGGAACCGGCTCGCCGGTCATCGCGGAGGTGTCGATCGCGGAGCCGCCGATCAGGACCTTCCCGTCGGTCGCCACCCGCTCGCCGGGCCGGACCACGAAGCGGTCGCCCACCGCCAGGCTGCCGATCGGGACCACCTCCTCGACACCGTCGCGGAGCACCCGGACGGTGCTGGGCGCCAGCCGCCCGATCGCGTCCAGGACGCCGCGCGCCGAACGCTTCGAGCGCGCCTCGACGTAGCGGCCGGCGAGCAGGAAGGTGGTGACCGCTGCGGCGGCCTCCAGGTACAGCGTGTCGGCCCCGGCCGGAGCCTCGCCCCAGCCGAGCCAGTAGCCGGCCTGTCCGGAGCCGCCCAGCAGGGTCGCCACCACCGACCAGGTGAACGCCGCGAGGACGCCGAGCGAGACCAGCGTGTCCATGCTCGTCGTGCCGTGGCGGAGGTTCCGCCAGGCCGCCCGGTGGAACGGCCAGGCACACCAGAAGACCACAGGGATCGCTCCGAGGACGAGCACCCACTGCCAGCCCGGGAACCGCATCTGGGGCGCGAGGGCGAGTGCGATCGCGGCGTCCCCGAGCGGGATGGTGACCAGCGCGGCGACGATCAGCCGGTTCCGCAGCAGCCTGACCCGGTCGCTGTAGCCGTCCGGCTCGGCGCCGTCGGTGACCGGCGCCGCGTCGTACCCTGCCGCCTGGACGGCGGCGACGAGCTCGCCGGTCGCGCCCGGCGGGACGCCGAGGACCACGGCCCGCTCGGTGGCGTAGTTGACGGTCGCCCGCACCCCGTCCAGCCGGTTCAGCTTGCGCTCGATCCGGCTGGCGCAGGCGGCGCAGGTCATCCCTGAGATGTCGAGCTCGATCCGGCTGTCCAGCAGGTCGGGTCCGGCCGGGCGCGCGGCGTCCGTGGCGCTCATGCCGACCGGCCCGGTCCGGAGCCGTGCTCGACCCGGTCCCGCTCCGCGAGCGCCGCGAGCATGTCGTTGTAGGCGGTCAGCTCGTCGGCGCCGCCGAGGTCCTGCCTGGCGTCCGCCGCAGCAGCCTCCCCGCGGTCGCTGCGGAACCACTGCGCGGCGAGCGCGATGACGGCGACCAGCGCGGGCACCTCGCCGGTGAACCAGGTGACCTGGCCCGCGATCCCCTGGTCGGCGAGGAGATCGCCGACCCAGGCGACGTCGAGGGTCCGGTAGAAGTTCTCGCCGATCACCGAGCGCGCGGTCATGATCCCGACCGCGAAGATCGCGTGGAAGGGCATCACGCTCACCAGCAGGGCGAACCGCACCAGGTAGGGCAGTCGCCACAGCTGCGTCCCCGGGCCGGCGACCAGGCTGAAGAAGGCGAGGCCGGCGACCATGAAGTGCAGCAGCATGAGCTGGTGCGCCCAGTGGTACTTCATGAGCCAGGGGAACAGCGGGGTGAAGTAGACCAGGAACAGCGAGCCGAGGTAGACCAGCCACAGCACCGGCGGGCTGAGCAGCCGCCGGACCACCCGGTTGCCGGCCACGCCGGCGAGCAGCTCGGACGGGCCCGCGAGGCCGGTGTCGGTGGCCGGACGGGAGGCCGCCTCGGCGAGGGCGAACGGCGCGCCAAGGACGCACAGCACCGGGACCATCATGTTGATGGTCATGTGCACCAGCATGTGCCAGCTGAACACCGCGGTGGAGTACATCCACAGCCCGCTGACCGCCAGGTAGCAGGTCAGCCCCCAGCCGGCGAGCCACAGCACCAGCCGCCAGACGGGCCAGCGTCCGCCGCTGCGGTGGACGCGGACCATGCCCCACAGGTAGCCGCCGACAGCGGCCACCACCAGCACCACCCACAACAGGTTGGGCCGGCCGAGGCCCGCCAGCCGCTCGAGGGTGGCCGGGACGTCGACCTCGTAGCCCAGGTAGTTGACCTGGATCGACTGCGGTACCAGGAACCGCGGCGGGGGAAAGTGCTGGGCGGCGGTGAGGCTCGCGAGCGGTCCGACCAGGAGGGCCACGTCCACCGCGTACCCCCGGCCGGCGAGCTCCGTCCGGTCGGGACGGGCCTGGCGCCAACCCCAGGCAGCCGCCAGTCCCGCCAGGCAGGCGAACCCGGTCAGGACCGGGATCCCGGCCGGGGTGTCCAGGACGGCGACGCCCGCCAGCTGCTGCCAGGCGACCACTGCCAGACCCGCCGCTGCGATCGCCACCGCAGGCGCGGCGAGCCGCTGGTAGCGCCGGGCGGCGGCGGGGTGGAGACCGGCCCCGGCGGCGACCGTGGCGGTGAGCCCGACGGCTCCGCTGGCCAGCACCGCCAGGGCCAGGCTCGCGACCGCGGCCGCATCGGTGGCCCAGTCGTGGTCGAGGCCCACCGAGACGTTCCCCGTGACGGCGACGAAGACGGTCGCCCCGGCACCGGCGAACCAGCACAACAGCAGCACCGCCGGCCGGGGAGCGAGGTACGCGGCCAGCGTGGTCGCGAGTGCGACCACGGCGGTGACCAGCCAGGCCAGCGCGCTGGGGGTCGAGGTCAGGTAGTACCACCAGGCCTGCGGCTGTAGCGCCGAACCCAGCGGGGTCCCGGTGACGAACGTCGGGTTGGCGACGGTCATCCAGACGGCGGCGACGCACCACACCTGGGCCGCTCGCCCGGTCCACCGGGCGAGCCTGCCGACGACGCGGGGGTCGGCGCCCGAGCGGGGCAGGAAGGCGAACACCGCCGCCAGCCCGCCGAGGGTGGCGGCTCCGGCCAGCCGGCCGGCCAGGTCGCCGAGCAGGCTGGCGAGGGTGGTCAGCGGGTCGGCGTCCGGGCGTCCGGGAAGCGGTGGCTGGGCTGCGAGGAAGCCGGCCAGGGCGACCACTGCCGCCACCGCCAGGCCGAGGGAGAGC
>JAVHXR010000191.1 GCA_031119515.1 Propionicimonas sp. | reverse complement strand
GCCACTGGTAGGCCAGCTTCACCGACGCCGGGTTCCACCTGCCCGGGGCGGCGGTCAGCGTCCTTCCGGTGACGTGCTCACCGCTGACCCGGGGGGTCGTGGCGTCCAGCCCGGCCGCCCCCACCGGCGCGGTCGGCCCGGAGGCTGCGGTCGCGGTGACGAACCCGGTCGCGGTGCCGGTCACGGCGACGCTGATCCGGCTGCCGAGGTCGGTCGCGGTGAGCCGGTGGGAGTAGCCGGTGGCGTCCGGGATCGGGCGACCGTCGGCATACCACCGGAACGCCATCGTCGCCGGGAACGGACGCCAGATACCGGGGTCGACGCTGAGCAGGCGACCGACGGTCGGCTCGCCGCGCAGGGCCGGAGTGGTGACCCCGCGGAACCGGGCGGGGGCCACCGGAGGGATCTCGTCGGAGAGCCGGATCACCACGGACCCGTCCGGGGCGAACGCGATCACCCGCACCCGCAGGACTGCCCCGAGGTCGGGTGCCGTCGCGAGATAGGTGGCCGCGTTGGCCCCGGGGACCGGGATGCCGTCCAGGATCCACTGGAAGACGAGCTCGGAGTTCCCGGGCACCCAGGTGCCGGGCACCACCTCGAGCAGGTGTCCCACCTGAGGGCTGCCGCCGATCCGGGGGGCGGGGCCCGGCGCCGGGAGCGAGTCCGGCCGGACCACGTCGTCGGGACGGATCAGCTGCATCGCCTTCAGGGCCTGGGCGGACGGCGGCCGGCAGTCGGGCGCGCCGCCGACGCCGCAGGGACCGGAGAGCGGCTTCGTCACCGGCACCCCCGTCCACCACGAGGTCTGCCGCATCGCACCGTCCCAGGTCAGCGAGATGTGGACGTGGTCGAAGTGGTTGGTGGTGTACGAGCCGCGGTCGGCCATCGGACGCCAGCCCGCGGAACTGCGGTAGGAGGCCCACACCTTCTGGTCCCAGATGATGTACATCACGCCGAGGCGCTCGGCGACCTCGCCGCCGTCGGCGGTCAGCCACTCCAGGGCGTCCGCCACCCGCATCCGGTCGGCAGGATCGGCGACGTCCATGTGCCAGTCGAGCGCGCGTCCCTCCTTGTGCTCGGAGGTGCCGCCGACCTCGCACCCCCGCGAGATGCCCCAGGACGAGCCGCCCCAGGTGGCGATCAGCAGGTCGAGCAGTGCCACCGCGCCGGGCTTCGGCGCCGGCGAGCAGGTGCGCTGGGCCTGGTAGCCCGGCTGGGCGTCCGCGGCCAGGGTCGGCTCGTCGGCAGGATCCCACGGCGTCTCAGCCCACACTGGGGTGCTGCCGCACGCCAGGACGGCGGCGGCGAGAAGCGGGAGCACCAGACGCTTCACGGGACCTCCCGGGGGCCTACCCAGCACGGTAGGTCACCGGAGGCCGTCGGTCCAGAGGCGCAATTAGGCGCCCCCCGGCCTGGCCGGTAGGCTTAGCCGCTGGCTGCCGGTCCTCCGGTGGCCGATCGATACGCCCTCCTGCTACGGGAAGCGCCCGTAGCCGCTCTAGACCAGAGGAGGTGGAGTTCGCGTATGCGCAAGTATGAAGTCATGGTCATCATCGACCCTGACGTCGACGATCGCCAGGTGAACGGCCTGCTGGAGAAGCCCCTCGCGGCTTTCACGAAGGCCGGCGGCACCGTCGACAACCTGGACATCTGGGGCCGGCGTCGGCTCGCCTACGACATCCGCAAGAAGTCGGAAGGCATCTACGCCGTCATCGACCTCACCGCCGAGCCTGCCGTCGTGAAGGAACTGGACCGCCAGTTCACCCTGAACGAGCAGATCATGCGGACGAAGGTCATTCGCCCGGACACCCACTGATTGCCGGCTGGGTCTCCCAAACGTCAGGGCAACCTGACAGGCTGAGTCCCAGCAGACGTCCGACTCCGAAAGACACGAAAAATGGCTGGCGAAACCCTGATCACCCTCGTCGGGAACCTGACCGCGGATCCCGAACTGCGCTTCACCCCCTCGGGGGCACCCGTGGCGAACTTCACCGTCGCCTCGACGCCGCGCACGTTCGACCGCCAGGCGAACGAGTGGAAGGACGGCGACGCCATGTTCCTCAACTGCGCCGTGTGGCGGCAGGCGGCCGAGAACGTTGCCGAATCCCTCACCAAGGGGATGCGGGTCATCGTCCAGGGCCGGCTCCGCTCCCGCTCCTACGAAACCCGCGAGGGCGAGAAGCGGACGGTTTTCGAGGTCGATGTCGAGGAGATCGGTCCCGCGCTCAAGTACGCCACGGCCAAGGTCACCCGCACCCAGGGTGGCGGCGGCAACTACGGCGGAGGCCAGTCCTCGGCCGGCGGCTCCAACTGGGGCGGCAACAGCGGCGGCGGCTCGAGCGAGCGTTCCGGCGGGAGTGATCCCTGGGCCCAGGCCCAGAGCGAAGAACCCCCGTTCTGATCGCGTCATCCACGTAACACCTGCCCTACGGGCTAGGCACATTCCGGCTTCGGCCGGGCTTTCGAAACCAAGGAGAGCACCACAATGGCCTCGTCACAGCGCAAGCCTGTGAACAAGAAGAAGATCGTGCCGGCGAAGTCGATTCGCATCGGCCACATCGATTACAAGGACACCGCCACGCTGCGGAAGTTCATCTCCGAGCGCGGCAAGATCCGCGCCCGTCGTGTCACCGGCCTCTCGGTGCAGGAGCAGCGCAAGGTCGCCATCGCGGTGAAGAACGCCCGCGAGGTCGCCCTGCTGCCCTACGCCTCCACGGCTCGCTGAGAAAGGATTCAGACATGAAGTTGATCCTGACTGGCGCCGTCGACCACCTGGGCATCCCCGGTGACATCGTCGAGGTGAAGGACGGCTACGGCCGTAACTACCTGCTGCCGCGCGGCTTCGCGATCGCCTGGACCAAGGGCGCCGAGAAGCAGATCGACGGCATCAAGCGGGCCCGCGACGCCCGCGAGATCCGCTCGATCGACCACGCCAAGGAGGTGCGCTCCCAGCTGGAGGCCCTCAAGGTGACCCTGCCCGCGCAGGCCGGCAACACCGGCCGGCTGTTCGGTGCTGTCACTGCGGCCGACCTCACCCTCGCGGTGAAGAAGGCCGGCGGCCCCGCCCTCGACAAGCGGGCGATCGAGATCGCCAAGCCGATCAAGACCGTCGGCGACCACACCGTCGGTGTCAAGCTGACCTCCGGTGTCGTCGCCCACATCACGGTGGCCGTCACCGCCGCCTGACCCGGTACCACGAGCGCCGGTCGCCCCTCGGGGCGGCCGGCGCTTCGGTGTTCGCGGCGGGGGACCACGGCAGCGTCCCTGCCCGGGCCCGCGACCACCCCGTCCGGCGGGCCCGCCGGTCACCCACCGGGATGCGTTGCCCCCGGTCCCCGGTCAGGGACGATCCGGCCGTGTCAGTGCTCGGCGGGGTCGGCCAGCACGGCGTAGGCCCGGCGGATGTGGGCCTCCATCGCGGCGGCCGCCTGCTCGGCGTCGGCGGACGCGATCGCCTCCAGGATGCGCTCGTGCTCGGCGATCAGGGTCAGGCGGAAGTCCGCCCAGTCGTCCATCTGCTCCGAGGCGGTCCGGATCGGCTCCCGCACGGCCTCCCGGATGGCGACCGTGAGGTCGGCCACCAGATCGTTGCGCCCGGCCCGGGCGAGCTGGACGTGGAACTCGGTGTCGAGGGCGTTGAACTCCTCCACCGTGGTCGCCTGCCGCATCGCGGTGATCGTCGCCGTCAGGTCGCGCAGCGTCCGCAGGTTCACCTGCTGGGCGGCGATCACGGCCGAGGACCGCTCCAGCGCCACCCTGGTCTCGGTGAGGTCGCCGATCCCGGCGCCCGAGATCGCCAGGTGCAGCCGGAAGATCCGCGCCAGCGCGTCGCCCTGGGTGGGGGTCAGCCGGGTGCCCCCGCCGCGCCCGGTGCTCGCGGTGATCAGGCCCTGCGTCTGGAGCACCCGCATCGCCTCGCGGACAGCGGAGCGTCCGACGTTCAGGTGCGCTGCCAGGTCGCGCTCGGGCGGCAGGAGATCGCCCTTGCGGTAGCTCCCGTCGAGGATTCCGGCCTCGATGTGCTGCAGCACGACCTGGTAGGCGCGGACGCCGTCGCGGGCGGGATCGGTCTCCATGGCGCCCATTGTGCCCCCCGGCACCCGTCCGTGCTGGTGGGTCGATCAGTAATGCGAGACTGATTGCGCATAAATCCGAATCGCTTGACTCCGCCGGGGGCTCGGCTTACCTTCTCCATATGGTCTGACCAATAGACCAACCCGGACCGCCTCATCGCCGAGGTGGCCGGCGACTCCGGAAGGGGGTGCTCGTGAGCACTGCCAACGGCCCGCGGGTGGCGCTGTTCGCCACCTGCATCAACGACATGATGTTCCCCGACACGCCGAAGGCCGTGGTGACCGTCCTCGAGCGGCTGGGGTGCACCGTCGAGTTCCCGATGGCGCAGACCTGCTGCGGTCAGATGTTCACCAACACCGGCTACTTCGACGCCGCCGTCCCGGCGGTCAGGGCCTACGTGGAGGCGTTCGAGGGCTACGACTACATCGTCGCGCCGTCCGGTTCGTGCGCCGGCTCGGTCCGCCACCAGCACCCGATGCTGGCCCGGCACGCCGGCGACGACCGGCTGGTCGAGCAGGTCGAGGCGATCGTCCCGCGCACCTACGAGTTCACCGAGTTCGTGGTGGACGTGATGGGCGTCACCGATGTCGGCGGGTACTTCCCGCACAAGGTGACCTACCACCCGACCTGCCACTCGGTCCGGGTGGCCAAGGTCGGCGACCGTCCGCTGCAGCTGCTGAAGGCGGTCAGGGGCATCCAGGTGCTCGAGCTGACCGACTCCGACCAGTGCTGTGGATTCGGCGGCACCTTCTCGATCAAGAACCCGGACGTCTCGGTCGCGATGGGAGCCGACAAGGCACGCAACGTGATCGACAGTGGCGCGGAGTACGTCATCACCGGCGACAACTCCTGCCTGATGCACATCGGCGGGCTGCTCAGCCGCCAGAACTCCGGCGTGAAGCCGATCCACTTGGCCGAGGTCCTCGCCAGGACGGAAGGAGGGGTCAGGTGACCACTACCCAGCCACAGCGCCGTACTCCGGCGCCGCCGCCCGGGACCTTCCTCGGGATGCCGGCCTTCCCGGTCAACGCCAGGGCGCAACTGGCCAACGGCCAGCTGCGCCGCAACCTGTCCAACGCCACCCGGACGATCCGCAACAAGCGGGTGCTGCGAGCCTCCGAAGTCCCTGAGTGGGAGGAACTCCGCTCGGCCGGGGAGGCGGTCAAGAACCGGATGGGTCGCCACATGGACGCCTACCTGGCGCAGCTGGAGGACAACCTGACCGCCAACGGCGCGACCGTCCACTGGGCGCGCGACGCCGAGGAGGCCAACCGGATCATCGTCGGGCTGGTCAGGGCGACCGGGGTCGACGAGGTGGTCAAGGTCAAGTCGATGGCCACCCAGGAGATCGACATGAACGAGGCCCTGGAGGAGGCGGGGATCGCGGCCTGGGAGACCGACCTCGCCGAGCTGATCGTGCAGCTGGGCCACGACCGTCCCTCCCACATCCTTGTGCCCGCGATCCACCGGAACCGTTCCGAGGTCCGCGAGATCTTCCTGCGGGAGATGCACCAGTACGGCACCCCCGCACCCGAGGACCTGTCCAACGACCCGCCCGTCCTCGCCGCCGCCGCCCGCACCCACCTGCGGGAGAAGTTCCTGCGCGCCAGGGTCGGCATCTCGGGGGCGAACTTCGCCATCGCCGACACCGGCACCCTGGTCGTGGTCGAGTCCGAGGGCAACGGCAGGATGTGCCTCACCCTGCCCGAGACCCTGATCAGCGTCGTCGGGATCGAGAAGGTGCTGCCGACGTTCGCCGACCTCGAGGTCTTCATGCGGCTGCTGCCGCGGTCCTCCACCGGCGAGCGGATGAACCCGTACAC
>JAVHXR010000190.1 GCA_031119515.1 Propionicimonas sp. | reverse complement strand
GACCTCGAGTTCGCGCTGGTCGAGCCGCTGCGCGCGCTGTTCAAGGACGAGGTGCGCGAGCTGGGACGCCAGCTCGGCCTGCCCGAGCACATCGTGGGCCGCCACCCGTTCCCCGGCCCGGGGCTGGGCATCCGGATCGTGGGAGCCGTCGACGCCGAGCGGCTGCGGATCCTGCGTGCCGCCGACGCGATCGTGCGCGAGGAGACCACCTCGGCCGGCCTCGACGGCGAGATCTGGCAGTTCCCGGTGGTGCTGCTGGCCGACGTCCGTTCGGTGGGGGTGCAGGGGGACGGGCGCAGCTACGGCCACCCGATCGTGCTCCGCCCGGTGTCGAGCGAGGACGCCATGACGGCGGACTGGAGCCGGCTGCCCTACGAGCTGCTCGAGCGGATCAGCACCCGGATCACGAACGAGGTCCCCGAGGTCAACCGGGTGGTGCTCGACGTCACCAGCAAGCCGCCGGGCACCATCGAGTGGGAGTGACCTCCGGCACGTCCGGCTGACCTGACGGGGCCCGGCTCGCGAACGGCGGCGGCAAGGCCTGGGTCCTGGCGAGGGCGCGGCAGGCTGGCCGGCCGGGGATCAGATCAGCCGCATCGCCCTGGCGGCAGCGAGGGCGCTGCTGCGCCGGGTGGCGTCGAGCTTGCGGTACAGGCTCGAGACGTGGGTCTTGACCGTGTTCTCCGACACCGAGAGGGTTTCGGCGATGTCGGCATAGGTGGCGCCGCGAGCCAGTTCGTAGAGCACGTCCTGTTCCCGCGGGCTGAGCGGTGGCGCGCTCGGCGCCGGCCCCCTGGGCTCGGTGCCGTGTTGGGGGCGTCCGGGGCCGAGGGTGGCGACCAGCCCTGAGAAACCCTCCTGCCGACCCAGACGCGCGAGCACCTCCTCGCCCCAGTCGGAGCGCCACTCCCGCAGGTGGGTCTCCAGGAGCCGGACGACGCGGGTGCCGTGCCAGCTCCAGTCCAGGAACGGGATCGCGTTGCGCCGGACCTCGGTCGCGAGCAGCGCGAGTTCGAGCTCACGATGGGCCGCCTCCTCCTGGCCGAGCGCGTCGAGCAGTTGGGCGTTCAGGGTGCGGGCGAGCGAGCGGGTGTCGGGCTGGGTCGCGGAGCCGGCAGCGATGGCGATCGCAAGCGCGGCGCAGGCCCCCCTGACGTCTCCGGACCTGTCGGCGCGCATCGCCTTGGCCAGCGCGGCCTCGCCGGGTGCGCCGAGGGCGACCAGCGACCGCTCCAGGGCGTCGAGTCCCTGGATGTCGCCTGCGACGGCGGCGACCAGGGCCCGCTCGGTCTCCAGGACGATGCGCAGGCTGCGCGGTGCGGGCGGGGTGTTGACGGGTTCGGCGAGGATTCGGGCGGCCGAGACCACCGAGCCGGCCAGCAGGGCCTGCCGGGAGCGGAGGATCTGGTGCCAGAAGAGCGCCAGGTTGTCCGGCTTCGGTACGGTCAACTCGCCCGCCGGCCGCGCCGGCGATCCGTACTCGCCCAGGCTGCTCGTGCTGACCAGTGACTCGGCGACGCTGAGCCGCCCCTCGGCGACCGGCCAGGGCATCTCCCGCGACGCGAGGCAGGCTCGGGCCTCGGCCGCGGTGCAGCCCGCCGTGTACTCCTGGCCGCGGGTGTACTGGATCATCGCCAGGTCCGACAGGACACCGGGCAGGGCGGCCTCGAGATCGCTGACCCGGCACAGTTGCACGGCCTCCGAGAGGTGCACCACCGCCCGGTCCAGGTAGCCGGCCCAGCCGAGGGCTGCGCCCAGCTTGCCCCTGAGCAGGGCGGCTGCGGCGTCGTGGCCGGGGCCGATCCCTGCGACGGCGCGTTCGCCGTTCAGCAGCGCTTCCCGCAGGGGCTCCAGGCCGAGCATCGCCCGCATCACGCGGGCGAGCGCACGGTGCGCCTCCTGGCCGGGATAGGTTGCGGCTCCCGCCAGGATCCGGTCGAGCCTCCCGAGCGCGGCGTTGAGGTCGCCGGCGATCCAGCGTTCCAGCGCGATCGGGAGCCAGACCGACGGTCGCTGGTCGACGAGGTCGGAGTGCCGTTGGGCCCAGTCCCGCAACCCCGCGGCGTGCCCGGCGAGGCCGATGCGCAGGCCGAACCGTTCGAGCAGGTCGACCACGGCTTCGTCGGCGTGCATGCCGGCCAGCCGCTGGAACGCACGGTAGGTGACGTTGCGCGCGAGATCGGCACGGACCGCCCTCGTGACCGTGCTCACGGCGCGCGCGACGTCGACCCCGCCGGCGTCGACGCGGCGGCGTACGACCTCGGCCAGCAGGGGATGCACGGCGTACCGCGGGGACGCGTCGGGTGCGCCGTCGTTCGGCAGCCGGGTGACAAGGAGGCCGGTCATCCTGAGCTCGGCGAGGGCGTCGGGGGCGAGCGGGTCGTTGGTGAGTTCGCGCGCGGTCTGTGCCGACACCGACGGCTCGGTGCTCACGCACAGCAGGAGGTGGCGCTGCTGGGGTGTCATCCGGCTCAGAACCTCCGAGGCGACCCGGTCGGCCAGCGAGTTGCCGTCCTGGACGTAGGAGTGGGCCAGCGCCAGCGGGTCGGGTGAGCCGGCGACGGCGCGGGCGGCGAGGACGACGACCGCACACCAGCCGCGGGCATGCTCGTTGATGGTGCGGGCGAGTTCGGTGGCAAGGGCGGGGTCCGGCGGGTGGCGGGTCAGGTGCGCCTTCACCAACGCTTCGGACTCCTGGTCGTCGAGCCGCAGCAGGTCGCCCCGCAGCACGCTCAGCTGGCCGAAGAGCTCTGGGGCGAGACGGGTGAAGGGCAGGTCCCACAGGGACAGCAGCAGAACCCGCATGCTCTCCGGACGGATGTCGAGCCGCCGGTCGAGAGCGCGGATGCAGGCGTGGGAGAGTTTCTGGGCGTCGTCGACGATGAGCAGGCGCTCGGGATCCAGGAGTGGCTCGAGCATCGCGGGGGTGATCGCGTCGGTGGCCCTCAGCCAGGCGATGCTCGTGGAGTCCTCCCGTCCGAGTGCCCAGCCGGCCACCCCGAGGGTCTTTCCCGCGCCGCTGGGCCCGGACAGCACGGTGACGGCGCCGGGGGCTGCCTCGTCCAGGGCATCCCAGAGCCGGGGCCGGGGGATGTAGACGGCCGGCAGCCGTGGCAGGTTCTCGACCACGGGCGTGGGGGCATCGCCGCGCATGTCCCGCACAGTAGACCCGTCGCCCGGCCGGGGGACAGACCCCGGCCGGCCAGCATGAACGGGCAGCGTCGACCCGGTGGACTGCCCGATCGGGCTCACTCGGCGAAGACCTGCCGCAGGGCTGCCTCCTCGTCGGCGCTCAGGCTGGTGAAGATCAGCTCGCCCCTGGGGCCGTCGGCCAGCGCGTCCCTGACCCGGTCGATCACGGCGTCGTGGCTCATCACGAACAGCGCCGAGGTGCCGGGGGTGACCGAGTCCCGCACCCGGTTGATGAAGTCGTCGTCGATCCCGACGTCGGTCAGCGAGCCGGCCAGTGCGCCGGTCGCCGCCCCGATCGCGGCGCCCAGCAGGGGGATGAAGAAGATCAGCCCGAACAGCATCCCCCAGAACGCGCCCCCCAGCGCCCCGGCGCTCGTGGTGCTGCCGCTGAGCTGTCGGGTCCTGGGCTTCTTGGCTCCGGGCTGCCACTCGACGATCGCGGCGTCCTCGATCGCCAGCAGGTTCTCCCCGGCCAGCCGGCGCAGGACCTCCGCCACCTCCTCCGCCGCTGTCGGAGAGTCGTACTTCCACACGGTCAGGGTGCCCATCGCGGACTCCTCCCAGGGTCGGGGACTGGTGGGTTCGACGCTAGCCACGGCCCCCGCCGGAGGGCTTCACCCGTTCTGCGTGATTCGCTGGCTCGCCGCAGGTCGTAGCGTCAGGGCCAGACGCCGATGGGGGTGACGGGCATGGCCCACATGATGGTCCGCGTGGACGCGGCACTCACCGACGAACTCGCCTACGCGTTCCCGACGCTGGTGGCGACCGTCCAGCCGCCCACCACCACCCTGATCGGCGACGTCCAGGACCAGGAGGAGCTCCAGGGCATCCTCAGCCTGCTGCGGACGTTGGGCATCTCGGTGATCGAGGTCGTGACCATCCCGGAGTGAGGCAGCCGGCGCACCTCGACGGCGCGGCGGAAGGTTCGGCGTCAGGCCTGCTCGGCGGGTTCCGGCTGGGTGGGTGCCCGCACCGTCAGCGCGGCGTTGGTGAGCCAGGCCGCGAGGACGGCGAGCACTGCGGCTGGCAGCGCGTCCAGTCCGGGCGTGCCGGCGAGCAGGCCGGCGAACAGCAGGGCTGAGAACACCATGCCGGTGCCGGCCGTCATCCCGGCGGCCGCGCCGACGGCGAGCGCCCAGGTGACCGACGAGCCGAACAGCAGCGCCGCCACCATCGCGACCGCGACCCCGAGGAAGATCGCCGGGAACACCGGGCCGCCCCGGAAGCCTGCGCCGAGGCAGATGGCGTACGCGATCGCCTTGGTGGCGATGATGACGAGCAGCACCACGATGCTGGTCTCGGCGAGGGTGTGCGGGATACCGGTCTGCCCGGAGAACAGGATCTGCTCGTAGTCCACGCCCAGCCACTGGCCGACCAGCGCGAGCACGCCGACGGCGAGGCCGGCGACCGGCAGCATCACGAAGCCGACCCGCTTGTCGGCGGTGGCGATCCGGTCCAGGGTGCGGGCGGCCCGCTTGACCACCGTCATCATCAGGCTGGCGACGACGCCCACGACGATCGCCAGCACCAGGTCGAGGATCCGCGTGGTGTCGTACGTCGGCAGGTCGGGGACCGCGAGCGAGGCGGCGCTGAGGCCGGCCCAGCCGCCCACCCCGACGAACAGCACGTAGCCGACTGCCGCCGCGGCCAGGCCGGGCAGCAGCGCCGGGAGCAGGGCCGCGCCGGCCGCCAGCCCGCCTTCGAGCAGGAGGACGCCGGCCACCAGCGGGCCCCCGAACAGCGCCGACACCGCCGAGAAGGAGCCCGCCGTGGCGAGGACGTTCTCGCCCTGCTTGTCGAGCTTCACCAGCGGCACGATCGCCATGCCGACGACCGAGCCTAGTGCGATCAGCGGAGCCTCGGGGCCGAGCACGGCGCCGAAGGCGAGCGTGCCGATCGCCGCCAGCGCGATCCCCGGGGCGTACCTGACCGGCGTCTCGCCGCCGCCGATCCCGTCCAGCGGGGTGTGGCCGCCGTCGCCGGGGAGCAGCCAGCGCGCCAGCGCCACGATGAGCGCGCCCACCACCGGCAGGCCGACCAGCAGGTACCACGGCGGCGCGTCCAGCCCGAGCCGGGCCGGGATGTCGGTCCACAGCAGGTGCTCCAGCCAGTGCACCACCGCCAGGAAGAGCGTGGCGAGCAGGGCCGCGGGGATGCCGATCGCAGCGCCCAGCAGGACCAGCCGCAGGTAGGCGCGGCCGCGGTGCCGGTCAGGGTTGAGGGCGGAGGAGGCAAAACTCATGAGGACACCCTTCTCGCTGACGACCTGGGCACACGCTAGCGGCGCCTCGCGGCGGCGGCGCTCGCCCGAACCGGGTGATCCGACCGGGTGTCGTCGGTGCCTACGATGCGGCCAAACGAGGGTACCAAGGAGGCAGCATGAGCAGTTCGACCGGGCAGTCGGAGTACCAGGGCTCGACCAGGCAGGCGGTGACCTGGGGCCTGGCTGGCGCCGCCGGCTTCCTGCTGGCCATGGTGGGCGGCTTCCAGATCCTGCAGGGCATCTCGGCGCTGGTGCACGACGAGCTCTACCTCGTCGGGGTCCGGTACGTGTTCCAGTTCGACCTCACCACCTGGGGGTGGATCCACCTGATCCTGGGCCTGGTGGCGGTGGCGACCGGTATCGGGCTGCTGTTCGGCCAGACCTGGGCGCGAATCCTCGGCATCGTCATCGCGATCCTGAGTTCGATCGCGAACTTCGCCTTCCTGCCGGTCTACCCGTT
>JAVHXR010000189.1 GCA_031119515.1 Propionicimonas sp. | reverse complement strand
GGTCGCGGCCGGGCTGGGGGGCCTGTTCGGCGTGCTCGGGCTGCCCGGCGCCGGCGAGGTGGTGGCCCAGGTCGTCCGCTGGACCGGGCTCGGCCTGACGGCGGGGGTGATGGTCTGGCTGGGCCTGGGGATCGGGCGCCGACGCCCGGTCACCTTCCTGAGCTGGTCCTACCTGGCGTTCGCCTTCGGTGGTCTCGCGCTGCACAGCTGGTACCTCACCTGGGGCGGCCTGCTGCTGCCGCTGACCCGGCCCAACCACAAGGTGATCAACGCCGCGGTGACGGTGACCACCGTGCTGCTGGCCTATGCCGCCGGCAGCCTGGCGTGGTTCAACGACGCCGTCGCGCTCGCCTTCGCTGCGGTGGCCCTGCTGCTCTCGCTACTGTGGCGGCATTCCCAGGAACACAAGGAGGCGCGCGAGCGCGCGCTGCAGGAGGTCAACAGGTGAGCGAACCCGACGTGCTGGTCGAGGTTGTCGAGGGCGTCGGGCGGATCCGGCTGAACCGACCCCGCGCGATCAACGCGCTCTCCGGCGGCATGATCGACCGGCTGTCCCGGGCGGTGGCCGACTTCGCCGCCGACCCCGCCGTCGCCCGGGTCGAGCTGACCGGTGAGGGGGAGCGTGGCCTGTGCGCCGGAGCCGACGTCCGGGAGTTGCGCCAGCTGGTGCTGGACGGCGGCGACCCGGCGGATTTCCTCGGCACCGAGTACGCCCTCGACCTGGCGATCGCGACCTTCCCCAAGCCGTACACCGCCGTGATGCGCGGGATCACGATGGGGGGCGGGCTGGGGATCTCCGCCCACGCCGTCGACCGGGTGGTGGCGCCCGACTCGCTGCTGGCGATGCCCGAGACCCAGATCGGGCTGTTCCCTGACGTCCTGATGACCTGGCGGCTCTCCCGGATGCCGGCCGGGGTGGGCACCCACCTGGCTCTCACCGGGGAGGCGGTCAACGCCGCCGATGCGCTCTGGCTCGGCCTCGCCGACCGTGCCGAGGGTCGGCTGCCGGCACCCGTGCTGGCAGCCGACCATGCCTGGGCCACCGAGTGCTATGCGGGCGACGACCCTGTGGAGATCGTCGGCCGGCTCGCCGCGCACCCGCACCCTGCGGCCCGGGCAGCGGCGGCGACGCTGCGCTCCCGGTGCCCGCTCGCTGTGCATGTCACGCTCGCGGCGCTGCGCCGCGCGGCGGTCCTGTCGCTTGCCGAGGTGGCGGCCCAGGACCTGGTGGTGTGTTCGGCGCTGGCCAGGCGTCCCGACTTCGCCGAGGGGGTCCGCGCCCAGCTGGTCGACCGCGATCGCACCCCGCGCTGGTCCCACTCCCGGCTCGAGGACGTCACGCCGGCCGAGGTCGAGGCCTGCTTCGCGGCCTGACGCCGTGCCGGCCCGGGGGGTGGAATTGCTGACCGGAGGCCGGTTCGCCGGTCTACATGCTGGGACGGGCGTGGCGCGCGGCGGTGCGGCGAACTAGGTTGTCCGGCCATGAGCACCCCCGCAGCCTCGACTCCTGCCATCCGCAGGGCGCTGCGAATGTGTTGTCCGTGTCTGCCGTGCTGTTGAGCCTGCACTGACCGGACCTCTCCACCTGCACCACGCCGAGGTGTGAGCACCGGCTCGTCCGAGGCGCGGCACCCCTGAGACCCGGGGTGCCTCGGCGTGCCCGCCCACCCTCCAGGCAACCGGCACGGCTGCATGCCTGCCGCCACCCCGCCGCCGCGCACCGCGGCACAACCGTCCCCCGGAGGACCCCATGACCAACCTGTCCCTTCCCGCGCGCCGCCGGCTGCTGCCGGCCGCCCTCGCCCTGTTCACCGGCCTCGCCCTTGCCGCCTGCTCCAACGTCCCCGCCGAGTCCGCCGGTGCGGGCGGCACCGTGCTCAACCTGGTCGGGTTCGCCGTCCCCGCCGAGGCGAACGCCCGGATCGCGCAGGCGTGGGAGCAGACCCCCGAGGGTGCCGGCGTGACCTTCGAGACCTCGTACGGGGCGTCCGGCGACCAGAGCCGCAATGTCCTCAACGGCCAGCCGGCCGACTACGTCCACTTCTCCGTCGAGTCCGACGTCACCCGGCTGGTCGACGGCGGGCTGGTGGCCGAGGACTGGAAGTCCGGCCCCAACCACGGCATCGTGTCCAACTCCGTGGTGGTGTTCGCGGTCCGTCCCGGCAACCCGCTCGGAATCACCGGCTGGGACGACCTGGTCAAGCCGGGCGTCGAGATCGTGACCCCCAACCCTGCCTCCTCCGGCGCGGCGCGGTGGAACATCCTCGGCGCCTGGGCGCACATCGCCGCCAACGGCGGTACCGACGAGGAGGCCACGGCGTTCCTGACGAAGATCTTCGAGAACACCGTGGCGCTGCCCGGCAGCGGGCGCGACGCGACCACCGCGTTCACCTCCGGCACCGGCAACGTGTTCATCACCTACGAGAACGAGGCGATCCTCGCCCGCCAGAGCGGAGAGGAGTTCGACTACGTCGTCCCGGAGGACACCTTGCTGATCGAGAACCCCGGCGCGGTGCTGAAGGACGCCGACCCGAAGGCGAGCCAGTGGCTGGACTTTGTGTTGTCCGACCAGGGCCAGGAGATCTTCGGGGAGGCAGGGTTCCGTCCGCTCAGCGGCAAGGCTCCGACCGAGGTGAAGGGCGCCAACGACCCCGCCAACCCGTTCCCGGTGCCGGCGAAGCTCTACACCGTCGCCAACGACTTCGGCAGCTGGAAGGAACTCAGCGACAAGTTCTTCGCAGAGCAGACCGGCATCGTCACCGGACTGCTGGCTTCGCTGGGCAAGTCGTGAGCCAGGCCGCCACCGCCGGGCGCCTGGTCGGGGTCCGGCGGCGCCGGCGGACCGGCAGCCGCAGCCTCGGGCCGTACTCGGCGGTGGGGCTCGGGGTCGCCGTCGTCGGGTTCGCGCTGCTGGTGCTGATCCCGCTCGCGGTCGTGGTCGGGGCGGCCGCGGCGGGAGGCGCCCAGGCGTTCTGGGCGGCGCTGGCCAACCCGCAGACCCTGAACGCGATCGCTCTCACGGTCGGGGTGGCGGTCGGCGTGGCAGCGTTCAACGCGGTCATCGGCACCGTGATCGCCTGGGTGCTGGTCCGTGACGACTTCCGCGGCAAGGCGGTGCTGAACGTCGTCATCGACATCCCGTTCGCGCTGCCGACGATCGTCGCCGGCCTGGTGCTGCTGTCGCTGTACGGACCGCGCAGCCCGCTCGGCGTCGACGTGGCCAACACCCGCACGGCGGTGACCCTCGCGATCGCGTTCGTCACGCTGCCGTTCGTGGTGCGGACGGTGATGCCGGTGCTGGAGGAGCTGGAGGTCGACGTCGAGGAGGCGGCCAGCTCGCTCGGCGCCACCGGATGGGTGACGTTCCGCCGCGTCGTGCTGCCCAGCCTCGTCCCGGCGATCTCCTCGGGCGCGGCGCTCTCGTTCGCCCGCGGCATCAGCGAGTACGGCTCGCTTGTGCTGCTGAGCGGGAACATGCCGAACCAGACGGAGGTGGTCTCGGTACGCGTCCTGTCGCACATCGAGAACGGCGACGTCGCCTCGGCTGCGGCGGTGGCGACCGGGATGCTCGTGATCGCCCTGCTCGTGCTGACCGGCCTCGACCTGCTGCAGCGGAGGGTGGCGCGCCGTGATTCGTGAACCCCGCCCGCTCAGGCTCGCGCTCCGCCTCGTGGTGATCGGCTACCTGGCGCTGCTGGTGCTGTGGCCGGTGTCGATGGTCGTGGTGAACACCTTCTCCGACGGCCTGGGCAACCTCGCCGACGCCTTCGGCAACCCTGCCGTGACCAGCGGGCTGCGGCTGACCCTGGAGGTCGCCGTGTGGTCGGTGGCGCTGAACCTGGTCTTCGGCGTCGGGACCTCGTTGCTGCTGACCCGCTACGAGTTCGTCGGGAAGCGCACCCTGTCGACGCTGATCGACCTTCCGCTTGCGGTCTCGCCGGTCGTCGTCGGCCTGGCGCTGATGCTGGTCTACCGCAGGGACGCCCCGCTCGGCGGAGCGCTCTACGACCTCGGCTACCAGATCATCTTCGCGACCCCCGGGATGATCCTGGCGACGGTGTTCGTCGCGTTGCCGCTGGTCGTCCGCGAGGTGGTGCCGGTGCTGCAGGAGATCGGGGACGAACAGGAGTCCGCGGCGCGAAGCCTCGGCGGCACCGGCTGGCAGGTGTTCTGGCGGATCACCCTGCCGGCGATCAAGTGGGCGGTCGTCTACGGTGTGGTGCTCGCGCTGGCCCGCAGCCTCGGCGAGTTCGGTGCCGTCAAGGTGGTCTCGGGCAACGTCTCGCTCCGCACCCAGACCGCGACCCTCGTCGTCGAGGAGACCTACGCGAACTTCCAGCAGGGAACCGCCTACGCGGTGGCCCTGCTGCTCACCCTAGCGGCGGTGGCCTGCATCACCGTCGTGTCGATCCTGCGACCGAAGGAGGCCCGCGCATGAGCATCGAGATCCGCGGCGTCGGCAAGCGATTCGGCGACTTCGTCGCCCTGGAGGACATCAACCTGAGCATCGCCAGCGGTCGGCTGACGGCCCTGCTCGGCCCGTCCGGCGGCGGCAAGTCGACGCTGTTGCGGATCATCGCGGGACTGGAGACCGCAGACGGCGGCACGGTCGGGATCGAGGGGGTGGACGCCACCAACCTGCCGGCCCGCAAGCGCGACGTCGGCTTCGTGTTCCAGCACTACGCGGTGTTCAAGCACCTCAGCGTGGCGCGCAACGTCGCGTTCGGCCTGGAGATCCGCAAGCGACCAAGGGACGAGATCCAGCGCCGGGTGGACGAACTGCTGCAACTGGTGCACCTGGGCCAGTTCGCCGACCGGCTGCCGTCCCAGCTCTCCGGCGGCCAGCGGCAGCGGATGGCGCTGGCCCGTGCGCTCGCGGTGGAGCCGAAGGTGCTGCTGCTGGACGAGCCGTTCGGCGCGCTGGACGCCAAGGTCCGCAAGGAGCTGCGGGACTGGTTGCGGCGGCTGCACGAGGAGGTCCACGTCACCACCGTGTTCGTCACCCACGACCAGGAGGAGGCGCTGGAACTCGCAGACACGATCGTGGTGATCAACGAGGGCAGGATCGAGCAGGTCGGCACCCCCGACGAGCTCTACGACGAGCCGGCGAACCGGTTCGTGATGGGCTTCCTCGGCGAGGTGACGACGCTGGACGGGCAGCTGATCCGGCCCCACGACATCGTCGTCCACCTCACCCCGCAGCCGGGCACGATCGCAGGGGAGATCGTCCGGCACCAGCGGGTCGGCTTCGAGGTGCGGCTGGTGGTCCGCCCGCACCTCGTCCCGGGCTCGTCCAGCCCTGTCATCCCGGGTTCGTCCAGCCCTGTCATCCCGGGCTTGCCCCGGGATCTCACCAACCCTGTCGTCCCGGGCTCGCCCAGCCCTGTCGTCCCGGGCTCGTCCAGCCCTGTCATCCCGGGCTCGTCCAGCCCTGTCATCCCGGGCTTGCCCCGGGATCTCACCAACCCTGTCGTCCCGGGCTCGCCCAGCCCTGTCATCCCGGGCTTGCCCCGGGATCTCACCAACGCAGACGACCCGTCGGACATCGTCGTCACGCTCACCAAGACCTTCGCCAACGCGCTCGGCCTGCGCGAGGGGGTCAGGGTCTGGCTCGAACCGGAGCAGGGTGCCCGCACGGTGGGGGCCGGCTCGCGCCCCGAACGCAGGGACTGCGCCGAGCCTGCCGCCTAGGGACGATCCGGGTCGGCGTCGGCGTAGTCGACCACCACCGGGGCGTGGTCGCTCATCCGCTCCTCGTACGACGCGGCCCGGTCGGTGCCGCCGCCCGCCGCCCGCTTCGCCAGTCCGGGCGTCGCCAGGTGGTAGTCGATCCGCCACCCGGCATCTCCGGTCCAGGCCTGGCCCCGCCAACTCCCCCAGCTGTCCGGGCCCGGGGCGCGGGGGTGCAGCCGGCGCACCACG
>JAVHXR010000006.1:21300-21708 GCA_031119515.1 Propionicimonas sp. | reverse complement strand
ACGCCGCCCGCTGCAGGGTCAGCAGCTCGCCGGCAGCGTCCGGCCCGAGACGACGCGGACCGGACTCGTCGGGAGCCGGCGCCGTGGTCATGAGCTGAACCGGAACTCGACCACGTCGCCGTCGGCCATGACGTAGTCCTTGCCTTCCAGCCGTACCCGGCCGGCGGCGCGGGCGGCGTTCAGCGAGCCGGCCGCGACCAGGTCGTCGAAGCTGACGATCTCGGCCTTGATGAAGCCCTTCTGGAAGTCGGTGTGGATGACACCGGCCGCCTGCGGGGCGGTCCAGCCCTTGTGGATCGTCCAGCCGCGGGACTCCTTGGGGCCGGCGGTGAGATAGCTCTGCAGCCCGAGGGTGTCGTAGCCGACCCGGGCGAGGGTGTCGAGTCCGGGCTCGGCGATGCCCATCTC
>JAVHXR010000006.1:0-21290 GCA_031119515.1 Propionicimonas sp. | reverse complement strand
CTCCCGCGCCTCCCCGGCGTCCATCTCCACCAGTTCGGACTCGATCTTGGCGTCCAGGAAGATGGCCTCGGCCGGGGCGACCAGCTCGCGCATCCGGTCGGCCAGGGCGGTGTCGGCGAGCTCGTCGGAGTCGCAGTTGAAGACGTACAGGTAGGGCTTGGCGGTGAGCAGGAAGAGCTCCCTCAGCGGCTCGAGGTCGAGCCCGGCCGCCTGGACCCCCTGGCCGCCGTCCAGCACCTGCTGGGCGGCACGGACGGCGTCCAGCACCGGCTGGCGGTCCTTCTTCAGCCGGGCCTCCTTCTCCAGCCGCGGCAGCGCCTTCTCGATGGTCTGCAGGTCGGCGAGGATCAGTTCGGTGCGGATCGTCTCGATGTCGTTGCCAGGGTTCACCGCGCCGTCGACGTGGGTCACGTCCGGGTCGCGGAACACCCTCGTGACCTGGCAGATCGCGTCCGCCTCGCGGATGTTGGCGAGGAACGCGTTGCCCATCCCCTCGCCCCGTGAGGCACCCTTCACGATCCCGGCGATGTCGACGAAGCTGACCGTGGCCGGCACCGTCCGCTCGGAGCTGAACAGCTTCGCCAGCACGTCCAGCCGCGGATCCGGGACGCCGACGACGCCCACATTCGGCTCGATCGTCGCGAACGGGTAGTTCGCCGCGAGCACGTCGTTGCGGGTCAGTGCGTTGAACAGGGTGGACTTGCCCGCGTTGGGGAGTCCGACGATGCCGATGGTGAGAGCCACGTCTGCCTAGCCTACCGGGACGGCCGGTGCCGGCCGACCGCGCTGCCGGCACTACGTCGCAGCCCTCACCCGGACCGCTGGACCCTGCCGCGCGGAACAACCACACCACGCGAGCCACGACCGGTCCTGCGATCCCCGGGGCCCGGGCAGCCCCCACCCGGAGAGCCTCGCCGTGCCCGCGGGTCCTAGGCTGTGGCGGGTGACCGAAGCGGCGCAGCAGCGCAGGAGCCGACCACTGGGGCCGGCCTTCTCCAACCTCTTCGGCGCCACCCTTGCCTCCAACTTCGCCGACGGCATCGCGCGCACCGTCGTCCCCCTGCTCGCGGCGCGGATCACGGACGACGCCTTCCTGATCGGCGGCGTCGCGGCGCTGTCGATGCTGCCGTGGCTGCTGTTCGCCATCCCGTCGGGGATCCTGATCGACAGCGTCGACCGGCGTCACGTCCTCGCTGCCGCACAGGCCGGACGGGTGCTGCTCGCCCCGCTGATCCTGTGGCTGGTCTGGACCGACGCCATGACGATCGGCTGGCTCTACCTGATCACCTTCGTCTACGGCGCGCTGGAGACGCTGTACGACGGCGCCGCCCGCGCCATCCCGCCGTCCATCGTCGACCCGGCCGACCTCCCCCGCGCCAACGGGCGGATCGAGAGCGGCGAGCTGGTCACCCAGCAGTTCCTGGCCGGCCCGATCTCCTCGGCCGTGTTCGCGGTGTCCGTGCTGGCGGCCAGCGGCCTGCCGTCGGTGTTCTACCTCGCGGCGGGCGTCCTCGCCCTGCTGCTGCCCGCCGCCGCGTCGGGACGCCAGCACGCGCACGCCGACGACGCCCGGGTGCCCTGGTACCGGCAGTTCGCCGACGGCTGGCGGTTCATCATCGGCCACCGGATGCTCGTCATCCTGTGGCTGGTGTCGACCGCCAGCGGGATCTGCCTGTCGATGGCGACCTCCAGCGCCGTCCTGTTCGTGCTCGGTCCGCTCGGGGTGCCGGAAGCGCTGTTCGGCCTCTTCATGATGAGCGGGGCCGTCGGCGGTCTCGCCGGCGCGCTGCTGGCCGACCGGGCCAAGCGGGTGCTCGGGTTCGGCCCCGCGGTCTTCGCCGCGGCCCTGCTCACCTCCGTCGCCACGGTGCTGATCGGCGTCCTGCCGAACCCCTGGGTGGCGGCGGCGTGCTGGGCGGCGACCGCGCTGGGCATCACGCTGTGGAACGTCCTGATCGTCTCGCTGCGCCAGGCTCTCATCCCCGGCCGGCTGCTGGGTCGCGTCCACGGCACCTGGCGGACGCTGCTGTGGGGGGCGATGCCGCTCGGCTCACTGCTGGGCGGCCTGCTCGGGCGGATCGACCTGACCCTGCCGTTCGTCGTCGGCGGGACGGTCTCCACGGTCGTCACGCTGGCGGCCGCCGGCTTCCTGCGACGACTCCCCAACCCCGAGGACGTCGTCGCGGCCTGACCTACCGGTCGGCCCCGCCGAAGAAGGCCGTGAGCGCACCGGCCAGGTAGCCGGGATCCTGCACCCCGCACAGTTCCCTCGCCGAGTGCATGCTCAGCAACGGGATGCCGACGTCGACGGAGGTGATGCCGAGTCGGCTGGCGGTGATCGGGCCGATCGTTGACCCGCAGGGCACGGCATTGTTCGACACGAACGGCTGGGTGGGGACGCCCGCGGCCCGACACACCCGCAGCCAGAGCGCCGTCGAGGGGCCCTCTGAGGTGTAGCGCTGGTTGGCGTTGACCTTCAGCAGCGGGCCGGAGTTCAGCAGCGGACGGTGGTCCGGGTCGTGCAGCTGGGGGTAGTTGGGGTGAACGGCGTGCCCGGCGTCGGCCGAGACCACCGCCGACGCAGCGAGCGCACGGTGGTAGCCGTCGACCCCCCAGCCCAGCGAGGCCGCGATCCTGGTGAGGACGTTCTCCAGCACCGGTCCCTCCGCGCCGCTGCGGGAGACGGACCCGATCTCCTCGTGGTCGAAGCAGGCGAGCACGGCGATCTGGTCGGAGTCGCCGGCGGCCAGCAGCGCGAGCGTTCCGGCGTGGACGCTGGAGAGGTTGTCCAGCCGCGCCGAGGCGAGGAACTCCCCCGCGACCCCGATCACGGCGGGCGCCTCGGTCACGTAGGCGAACAGGTCGTGGCCGTCGATCTCGTCCCGGTGCATCCCCAGCGAGCCCGCCACAGCCGCCAGCAGGTCGACCGACCCCAGGCCCGCCACCGGCTTGAGGTGGACCTGGCGGTCGAGGCTCAGCTTCTCGTTGACGCTCCGGTCCAGGTGCGGCGCCACCTGCGGGATCCGCAGCCAGGCCGGCGTCCGGACCAGGTGCACCTCGCCGGCGCGGTCCACCACCCGGCCGGCCAGCCCGAACTCGCGGTCGAGCCAGGAGTTCGCCAGGGGGCCGCCGTAGACCTCCATGCCCGCCTGCGACCAGCCGAACGCATAGGAGGACGGGTCGGGCTTCAGCTTGAAGCCGGGAGAGTCGGTGTGGGCACCGACGATCCGGAAGCCCGTCGGTCCGGCCGTCCCTGACGGGATCCGCCACGCGACGACCGCGCCGTCGCGCAGCAGGTAGCGGCCGCCAGGGGACGCGTCCCAGGGGTCAGCCTCCCGCTGTTCGGTGAAGCCGGCGGCGGCCAGCCGGCGCGCCACCTCCGCGGCCGCGTGGTACGAGGACGGCGAGGCGACGACGAAGTCCGCGAGGTCGCCGGGCGGGGTGCTGGAGGTCATGGCGACAGTCTGCCCGAGGGCCGCGAGGGTCGCGAAAGCCGGTTGGCGGAGAGTCGCTTCCGGGAACTGTCAGCGGCTACCGCGACGATGGGTACATGGAGCAGATCGGTCAGTTGGTCACAGGCCTGGTGGTCGGCCTCGTCGTGGGGACGATCGCGGTCTGGTTCGTGCTGCGCGCCCGCCAGGGCACCGCCTCGGCGACCGCGGCCGGTGACACCGAGCGTGCCAGGGCCGAACTCGCGCAGGCCAGGGCCGAGGCGGCCCAGTCCCGCTCGGAGCTGTCGCGCGAGGCCGCCGATGCCGCCCGCGCCCGGCAGGAGGCCGCCGAGGCCAGGGCCGAGCGCGCCGACGCTTTCGCCCAGCTCGCCGACGCGAAGTCGGCCACCAGCGCCGCCCTCGCCCAGCGGGACGCCGAACGGGCCAGGGCCGAGGAGGTCGCCGCGCTCCGCGAGCAGGTGGTCACCCAGTTCAAGGCGCTCTCGGCGGAGGCTCTGGAGCGCCAGGGCAGGCAGGCGGACGCCACCGCAGAGCAGCGGCAGAAGCAGACCGACGCGCTGCTCGGGCCGGTCAAGGAGAGCCTGGAGCGGTTCAACACCCGGCTCGCCGAGGTCGAGCAGGGGCGGGTCGAACTCGCCTCCTCCCTGAAGGAGCAGGTCGCGGCCGTCCAGCTCACCGGAGAGCAGCTCAAGCGGGAGACGAACGCCCTCGTCACCGCGCTGCGCAAGCCGCAGGTGCGCGGCGCCTGGGGGGAGTTGCAGCTGAAGCGGGTGGTCGAGATCGCGGGCATGCTCGACCACTGCGACTTCGTGCAGCAGCAGACCGCCCAGACCAGCGCCGGCGCGACCATCCGGCCCGATCTGAAGGTGACCCTGGCGGAGGGGAAATTCGTCTACGTCGACTCGAAGGTACCGCTGACCTCGTTCCTGGATGCCCACGAGGCCGCCGACGAGCGCGACCGCGAGCACCACCTGAAGCAGTTCGCGAAGAACGTGAAGAGCCACATCGACCAGCTCTCGGGGAAGAACTACTTCAAGGCCGAGGGTTCGACGCCGGAGTTCGTGGTGCTGTTCATGCCGAGCGAGGCGCTGGCGGCAGAGGCCTACAGCATCCTTCCCGACCTGCACGAGTACGCCAACCAGCGTGCGATCGTGCTCGCGACCCCGACCACCCTGATCGCGATGCTCCGCACGATCGCCTATTCCTGGCGGCAGACCGCGCTGGCCGACTCCGCCCAGCAGGTGTTCGAGCTCGGTCGCGAGCTGTACGACCGGCTCGGGGTGCTCGGCAAGCACTTCGACAAGGTCGGTCGCTCGCTCACCAGCGCCGTGGGCGCCTACAACGACGCCGTCGGGTCGATCGAGGGCAGGGTGTTCCCGACCGCCCGCAAGCTCCGTGACCTGCAGGTGGTGGCCGACAAGGAGCTCGCCCCCGTGCACGCCAGCGACGCCGCCGTCCGGCCGTTGACGGCGTCCGAACTGGTCGAGGACGCCGTGAGCGTCCCGGCGCTGGTGGGCCGTCGCCCCGCGCTGGACGAGGCGCGCCGGCCGCAGCCCACCCTGGACGAGCTGGTCGCGGACGAGCGCGGCCCGCAGCCTCCCGCAGCGGTGGCCGAAACCGCGTGACGCCGGTGGCAGGCATGGACCGGCACGCCCGGCGGGCGCGCGCGGCCGGCCGGCCGGCCGGTGCCACAATGACCGCGTGAGCCCGTACGACACCGCCCTGGTCACCGCCGACGACGTCGAGGCTGCCGCCGAACGGATCGCCGGGGTGGCGGTCCAGACCCCGCTGCAGCTCGACGAGCGGCTCAGCGACCTCACCGGCGCGTACGTGTGGCTCAAGCGCGAGGATCTGCAGCCGGTCCGCTCGTACAAGATCCGCGGCGCCTACAACCTGATCGCCCAGCTCGACGACGCCCAACGCCGTGCCGGGGTGATCTGTGCGAGCGCCGGAAACCACGGCCAGGGGGTCGCCTTCGCCTGCGCCCGGCTGGGGATCGCGGGACGGATCTACGTCCCCTCGACGACACCACGCCAGAAGCGGGAGCGGATGGTCGCCCTCGGCGGCGGCCGGGTCGAGCTGATAGTGACCGGCGACACCTACGACGAGGCCGCGGCCGCGGCGCTGGCCGATGCCCGCCGCACCGGCGCAGCGACCGTTCCGGCGTTCGACGACCCCCGCACGATCGCCGGGCAGGGCACCCTAGCGCGGGAGATCGTCGCGCAGTTCGGGCGCGCGCCCGACGTGCTTGTGCTGCCGGTCGGCGGCGGCGGGATGCTGGCCGGCTGCCTGACCTGGCTGTCCGAACACCACCCGGAGACCCGGGTGGTCGGGGTCGAGCCGGCGGGTTCCCCGACGATGGCGGTGGCGCTGGACGCGGGCGGGCCGCGCGACCTTCCCGAGCTCGACACGTTCGTCGACGGCGCCGCCGTCCGGCGCGCCGGGGACCTGACCTACGCCGTCGCGGCCCGGCACCGCCCGGTGATGTACACCGTCCCCGAAGGCAGGATCTGCAGCGAGATGCTGCGCCTGTACCAGACCGAGGGGGTGATCGCCGAGCCGGCGGGTGCGCTCGCAACGGCCAGCCTCGGAGTGTTCCGTCCCGAGCCCGGACAGACCGTCGTGGCGGTCGTCTCCGGCGGCAACAACGACGTCTCGCGGTACGCCGAGGTCGTCGAGCGGGCGCTGGTCTACGAGGGTCGCAAGCACTACTTCCTGGTCAACTTCCCGCAGGAGCCGGGCGCCTTGCGCCGCTTCCTCGACGAGGTGCTCGGCCCGGACGACGACATCACGCTGTTCGAGTACGTCAAGCGGTCGAACCGGGAGACCGGCCCGGCCCTGGTCGGCATCGAGTTGGGCGACCCTGCCACCCTGCCCGCGCTGCTCACCAGGATGGCCGAGAGCCCGATGCGGGTCGAGGTGATCGACCCCGGCAGTCCGTCCTACCGGTTCCTGGTCTCGGGCTGAGGCCTCGCCGCTGCCGCCGGCCCTCGCGGAACCCGCAGCCGCGCTGCGAGATCCCGGCTCCGGGTCGCCCGGCGGGATAGCGTCGGGCCATGACCGCAGCGCCGGGAGCCTCCGCCGACCCGCCGCGGGAGCGGACGGGCTCCGAGAGCGCCGTCACCGTCGCGGTGGCGTTCGGGGCGAACCTGCTGATCGCCATCGCGAAGTCCGTGGCCGCTGCGGTGACCGGATCGGCGTCCATGCTCGCCGAGGCCGCGCACTCGTGGGCCGACGCCGGGAACGAGATCTTCCTGCTGATCGCCCAGCGCCGGGCGGCGCGTCCGCCCGACAGCTCGCATCCGCTGGGCTACGGCAGGGAGGTCTACGTCTGGTCGATGTTCGCAGCGATCGGACTGTTCGCGGTCGGCGCGGGCGTGTCGATCACCCACGGCGTTCAGGAACTCCTCTCACCGGAGCCGGCCGACAACTTCGGCGTGGCCTACGTCACCCTCGGCGCCGCCGCGCTCCTGGAGGGGATCTCGTTCGTGCAGGCCAGCCGCCAGGCGCGGCGGGCCGCCGAGCGGAACGACCGGGACCTGTGGACCCACGTGATGCGGACCTCGGACCCCACCGTGCGCGCGGTGTTCTTCGAGGACGCAGCAGCCCTGATCGGCATCGCGATCGCCGCGGTCGGGATCGCGGCGCACCAGCTCACCGGCTCTGCCGTGCCGGATGCGATCGGGTCGATCCTGGTCGGGCTGCTGCTCGGCGTCGTCGCGGTCGTGCTGATCGACCGCAACCGGCGCTTCCTCGTCGGAGAGGTCGCCGACGACCAGTTCTGGGATGCGGCGCTGGCGGAGCTGGCCTCCCAGCCCGAGGTCGAGCGGGTCACCGAGTTGCGCCTCAGCATGGTCGGCGCCGGGCAGGTGTTCCTCTCCGGCGCGGTCGACCTCGTGGGCACCCCTGACGAGCCGGCCGCCGCTGCCCAGCTGTCCGCGCTGGAGCGACGGCTGGTCAGGGGCCGGGGTGTCGTCCTGGCGCTGATCTCGCTGTCGAACCCTGAGGACCCGTCGCTTCAGCCCCGGGGTACCGCGAACCCGCCCGGCTGAGGACCCGTCCGCCCTAGGCTGGCGCCCGGAGGAACCATGAGCACGCCACCGACCGGCCGCACGATCACCAACCGGGCCCGGGTCGCCGCCCCGGCCGGCGCCGTCTTCGGCCTCCTGGCCGACCCGGTGCGGAAACCGGAGTGGAACGACCAACTGCTGCGGGTGGAGCCGCTCGGGCCGGCTCCGCTGCAGGCGGGCAGCCGCTTCCGGGCCCGCTTCGCCGGACCGGTGGGCGAGATGCTGATCAGCTACGACGAGGTCTCCGCGCCGCTGTCGTGGCGAACGCACGGTGTCTCCGACCGGCTCGAGGTCCGGCTCTCCGGCGCCATCGCCGAGACCGCGGACGGCTGTGCGGTCACCCTGGTCACGTCCTTGCTGCCGAAGGGGTGGCTCCGGCTCGCGGGACCGGCGGTCGCCGCGACCATGCGGCGGGCCTGGGATCGGCACCTGGAGGTGATCCGGCAGCGGCTCGAGGCCGCCGCCCCGGCGAGCTAGTCGCCGGCAGTCTGGCGGCGCAGGTCCTTTCGCAGCTCCGGCGGGAGGGCGAAGACCAGGTTCTCCTCGGTCAGGCGCTCCTCCACCGCGGCGGGGAAACCGTGCTCCTCCAGCAGCACCAGCACGCCCTGGACGAGTTCGTCCGGCACCGACGCACCTGAGGTCACACCGACGCTGGACACGCCCTCCAGCCAGGCCGGGTCGACCTCGGAGGCGTTGTCCACGCGGTAGGACGCCTTCGCGCCCGCCTCGAGCGCAACCTCGACCAGGCGGACGGAGTTGGACGAGTTGCGCGACCCGACCACGATCACCAGGTCGGCGGTGGCCGCGATCTGCTTCACCGCGGACTGCCGGTTCTGGGTGGCGTAGCAGATGTCGTCGCTGGGCGGGTCCATCAGGGTCGGGAACTTCTCGCGCAGCCGGGTCACGGTCTCCCAGGTCTCGTCCACGCTCAGGGTGGTCTGGCTCAGCCAGGCCACCTTGGCGGGATCGTCGATCTCGACGCCGTCGACGTCGTCGGGGTGCTGCACCAGCGTGATGTGCTCCGGCGCCTCGCCGGTCGTCCCCTCGACCTCCTCGTGCCCGGCGTGTCCGATCAACAGGATCTGGACGCCCTGGCCGGCGAACCGGCGCGCCTCGTTGTGGACCTTGGTCACCAGCGGGCAGGTGGCGTCGATCGTCTTCAGGCCGCGGGCGGCCGCCTCCGCGTGCACCGCGGGGGAGACCCCGTGGGCGGAGAACACCACCGTTGCGCCGGCCGGGACCTCGTCCAGTTCCTCGACGAAGACCGCGCCGCGGGATTCGAGGTTCTCGACGACGTGCCGGTTGTGGACGATCTGCTTGCGGACGTACACCGGCGGGCCGTAGAGGTCCAGGGCCTTCTCGACCGTCACCACCGCCCGATCGACACCCGCGCAGTAGCCACGGGGCGCGGCGACCACAACCCGCCTGGTGGAGGAATCCATGCCCACCAGCTTAGTTGTCGCCGCGGCGACCTCCTGCCGCGCTCCCGCCGTAGCGGAGGTCGCCGTCTAGGCTGATCCCCGTGCCGCTGCCCAACTCCCCGGATTCCCCGCAGCCCCTGCGGGAGGTCGTCCGGCTCACCAAGGACTGGGTGGAGCGGCTCGGCGCGGTCTGGGTCGAGGGCCAGCTGATCGAGATCAAGCGCCGTGCCGGCGGCACCCAGTTCCTCACCCTGCGCGACACCCTGGCCGAGGTGTCTGTCACCCTGTCCACCTCCACCGTCGTGCTCGACGCCGCCGGACCCCTCACCGAGGGGACGGTCGTCGCAGCCTGGGTGAAGCCGACGGTCTGGATGGGATCGGGCCGGCTCACCTTCGAATGCCGTGAGTTGCGGCCGTCCGGCGAGGGACGGCTGCTGGCCGCGATCGAGCAACGCAAGCGGATGCTCCAGGCCGAAGGGCTGTTCAGCCCGGAGCGGAAGCGGCGGCTGCCGTTCCTGCCGCGCCGGATCGGCCTGGTCACGGGGGCGAACTCCGCCGCAGAGCGGGACGTGCTGGAGAACGTCGCCCGGCGCTGGCCGGCGGCCAGGTTCGAGGTCCGGCACGCCGCCGTGCAGGGCCCGTTCGCGGTCGAGCAGGTGCTGGCCGCGCTGCGGGACCTCGAGCAGCAGCCCGAGGTGGACGTGATCATCGTCGCCCGCGGTGGCGGTTCGCTCGAAGACCTCCTCGCCTTCAGCGACGAGGCGCTCGTGCGCGCTGTGTTCGCGATGCGCACCCCGGTGGTGAGCGCGATCGGGCACGAGACGGACAACCCGATCCTCGACCTGGTCGCCGACCTGAGGGCCTCCACCCCGACCGACGCCGCCAAGCGGGTCGTGCCCGATGTCGCGGTCGAGACGGCGGCGCTCGCCCAGGCCCTGAGCCGGCTCCGGCGGGCGGTGGCGGGCCGGGTCGAACTCGAGCAGCGGCGACTGGCCGAGCTCCGGTCGCGGCCGGTGCTGCGGGATCCGTCCGCCCCGGTCACCGCCCACCTCGAACGGGTCGCAACGCTGAAGGGACGGCTCGAACGAGCCGCCGACACGGTGCTGCGCGACGAGGCCCGCCAGGTCAGCCACCTGATCAGCCGGATTCGCGCGATGTCTCCGCAGGCGACCCTGCAGCGGGGCTACGCCATCGTGTCCCGCGACCACGAGACGATCGCCCAGGCCGGCCAGACCGCGCCCGGGGAGTCGCTCACCGTCCAGTTCGTCGACGGCCGGATCGCGGTCGACGTCACGTCCGTCCAGGAGGCAAGGCCATGACCGAGCAGACCCCCAGCTACGAGCAGGCCAGGGACCAGCTGGTCGCGATCGTCCAGCAACTCGAATCCGGGAATGTCGCGCTGAGCGAGGCGATGGCGCTGTGGGAGCAGGGAGAGAAGCTCGCGGCGATCTGTGCCGACTGGCTGGAGGGCGCCAGGGCCAGGATCGAGGCCGCCCGGCCGAAGCCGGAGTAGCCGTCCCGCTCACGACGGCGGACACGCCGGATGCCGACCGGCCAGTCCGCCCGCCCCGACCGGCCCGGTCCGGGCCGACGGCGACCGTCCCCGATCACCCACGGCACCGTCCCCCGGGTCCCGCGCGGCCCTCCCGACGTTTCACACCGAACCGCGGCCGTGTCCGCGGAGGCGTCCCGGCGTCGACGGCGCTAGGGTTCCGCGGGTGAGCGACCTCGCCGGCATCCAGCGCCGCACCCTCGTCGTCCTCTCCGCCGGCCAGATCCTGGGCGGGATCAGCTTCGGCGCCACCGTCTCGCTCGGCGCCGTGCTGGCCGCCACGATCTCCGGCGACGACTCGCTCTCGGGCCTGGCGACCGCCGCGATCACCTTCGGGACCGCGCTCACCGCCGTCCCGCTCGCCGCGCTCGCCCGCAACCGCGGACGGCGACCGGCGCTGGCGACCGGCCTGGCGATCGCGCTCGCCGGGGTCGGCCTGGTGATCGGGGCGGTCGCCGCGGCGTCGTTCCCACTGCTGCTTGGCGGCTTCGCCCTGATCGGTGCCGGCCAGGCCGCCAACCTGCAGTCCCGGTTCGCCGCCACCGACCTCGCCACCGACGCCTCCCGGGCCCGTGACCTCTCGATCGTGGTCTGGGCTACCACCCTCGGGGCAGTCCTCGGGCCGAACCTGGTCGGTCCGGGCGAGGTGCTCGGCGAGCTGGTCGGCATGCCGGGGCTGACCGGCCCCTACCTGTTCACCATCGTGGGCCAGACCCTCGGCATCATCCTGATCCTGGTCGGGCTGCGCCCCGACCCGCTGCTGACCGCGCAGCGGGCGGTGACCGCCCACGAGGAGGGCGCCGAACGGATCGTGCGGGCCGACCGCCCGGCCGCCGCCCGGTACGCCACCCTCGCGATCGTCGGCGCCCACGCCGTGATGGTGGCGATCATGGCGATGACCCCCATCCACCTGCTGCACCACGGCGCCACCCTCACGATCGTCGGGCTCACCATCAGCCTGCACATCGCGGGGATGTACGCGCTGTCACCGGTGTTCGGCGTCCTGGCCGACCGCTGGGGCCGGATTCCCACCGTCGTCCTCGGCTACGCGATCCTGGCGGGCTGCGTGGCGGTGATCGCCCTCGGGCACGAGAACACCGTCGCCGTGACTGTCGCCCTGGTCCTGCTCGGACTCGGCTGGAGCGCCGCCACGGTCGCCGGGGCTGCCCTGCTCACCGAGGCGTCGGCGGAGTCGCTGCGCACCCGCCGGCAGGGACGCACCGACTTCGCGATGAGCCTGATGGGAGCCCTGGGCGCGATCGCGGCAGGCGGCGCGCTGGGCGCGGTCGGCTTCAACGGCCTCGCACTGCTCACCCTGCCCGTGCTGGCGCTCGTGGTGGCACTCGCACCGCTGGGGAGGCGCTGACCGCCGCCTCAGCCCTCGGCGGGTGCCTCTGGCGTGATGTCGAGCATCCACGAGGTGCCGAACCGGTCGACCAGCTGGCCGAACCAGTCGCCCCACGGGGCCTGGGCGAGCGGGAGCGTCACCTGGCCGCCGTCGGACAGCTTGTCCCAGTAGCCGCGGAGCTCGCCGTCCTCCGGCCCGCTCAGCGAGATCGTGATGCTGCTGCCGCCGCCGGGCTGCGGCATCGAGGACGGGGTGTCGGACCCCATCAGCGTGAATCCGGAAGCGGTGGTGAGCTGGGAGTGCATCACCTTGTCGACATCCTCCGGGGTGATCCCCGGCATCTGGAACTCCCCGAAGGTGGAGAGGGTCAGTTCGCCCCCGAACACCGACTTGTAGAACTCCATCGCCTCCCGGGCGTTTCCGCTGAACGAGAGATACGGGTTGAGAAGCGCCATGTCGTCCTCCTGACGGGCATCGGATAGCGCCATTCTCACCAGCCGACCCCGGTGTGGCTAGGGCTGCCGGCCCGCCGGACGGGGGTCGGAATTGCCCGTTCCGGTGCCCGCAGGTCCCACGCCCGGCGATCCGTCACCCGGACTGGCACAGTCGCGAAACGGTGCGGTAACGGCCCCCTAACAATCCGGGCGTAGACAGGGGTCATCCCCGACCGCCAGGAGGCGCCCCGCATGATCGCCACGCAGAGCGTGAACGGTCGCACCTACCGGTTCGACTCCCTCGTCGACCTGCTCGCCAAGGCCACACCCCGCCGCTCCGGCGACGAGCTGGCCGGCTGCGCCGCCGGCTCCGAGGCCGAGCGCTCGGCCGCGCAGTGGGCGCTCGCCGAGGTCGGCCTCAACACCTTCCTGTCCGAGACCGTGGTGCCGTACGAGACCGACGAGGTCACCCGGCTGATCCTCGACCGGCACGACCGCGCCGCCTTCTCGCCCGTCTCCCACCTGACCGTGGGAGGCCTGCGGGACTGGCTGCTGGACGCGGCGGCCCGGCCGGACGCGGCATCGACGCTCACCGCGCTCGCCCCCGGCCTGACCCCCGAGATGGTGGCGGCGGTCAGCAAGATCATGCGCAACTCCGACCTGATCGCCGTCGCGCGGGCGTGCCAGGTGGTGACCGGGTTCCGCACCACCGTCGGCCTCCCGGGGACGCTGGCCACGCGGCTGCAGCCCAACCACCCCACCGACGATCTCCGCGGCGTGGCGGCGTCCATCCTTGACGGCCTGCTGCTGGGGTGCGGGGACGCGGTGATCGGCATCAACCCGGCCGGGGACGCCCCCCAGGTGACCGCCGACCTCGCCAGCATGATGGACGAGGTCCGGCGCCGCTACGAGATCCCGATGCAGTCCTGTGTGCTCAGCCACATCACGACCACGATCGGCCTGATCGAGGCCGGAGTGCCGATCGACCTGGTGTTCCAGTCGATCGGAGGCACCGAGGCGACGAACTCTGCGTTCGGGGTGAGTGTCGGACTGCTGCAGGAGGGCTACGAGGCCGGCCTGTCGCTCCGCCGCGGCACCGTCGGATCCAACGTGATGTACTTCGAGACCGGGCAGGGGTCGTCGCTGTCCTCCGAGGCCCACCTCGGCACGGGCGGCCGCCCGGTCGACCAGCAGACCCTCGAGGCCCGCGCCTACGGGCTGGCCCGCGAGTTCAGGCCGCTGCTGCTCAACACCGTCGTCGGGTTCATCGGGCCGGAGTACCTCTACGACGGCAAGCAGATCATCCGGGCGGGGCTCGAGGACCACTTCTGCGGCAAGCTGCTGGGCGTCCCGATGGGCGTGGACGTCTGCTACACCAACCACGCCGAGGCCGACTTCGACGACATGGACAGCCTGCTCGTGCTGCTCACGGCCGCCGGGGTCAACTTCGTCATCACGGTGCCGGGGGCCGACGACATCATGCTGGGCTACCAGAGCCTGTCCTACCACGACGCCCTGGTCGTCCGGCACGCCCTCGGGCTCGGCTGCGCGCCGGAGTTCGCCGAGTGGCTGGGACGGCAGGGCATCGCCGACCCGGACGGCACGGTACGCGGGCTCGAACTCGGCGCATCAGGGCTGCGCGAACTGACCGGGAGCATCCGGTGAGCGCGCTCCCCGCCGGCAACCCGGACCCCTGGGCGCCGCTTCGCCCGACCACCCAGGCCCGGATCGGGCTGGGCCGGGCCGGCATGAGCCTGCCGACCGCCGCGGTCCTCGACCTGCAGTCCGCGCTGGCCGCGGCCCGCGACGCCGTCCACGTCCCGCTCGACGCGGACGCGCTGGTCGCGAACCTCGCCGGGCTCGGGCTCGGCGACCCGGTCGTCCTGTCCAGCCGGGCCGGCGACCGCAGCACCTACCTGCGCCGGCCGGATCTCGGCAGGCTGCCCGACGGCCTGGACGCCCTCGCCGCCGGGCCGTGGCAGGTCGGGATCGTGATCGCGGACGGCCTGTCGTCCCGGGCGGTCAGCGACCACGCCGTCGAGCAGGTCCGCGCCCTGCAGGCCGCCCTGGACGGGCTCAGCATCGCGCCGCCGGTCGTGGTCACCCAGGCCAGGGTCGCCATCGGCGACTGGATCGGCCAGGCGCTCGGGGTGGAGACCGTCCTGGTGCTGGTGGGCGAGCGGCCGGGGCTGTCGGTCTCGGACTCGCTGGGGATCTACCTGACCCACGACCCGCGGCCGGGTCGCAACGACGCCGAGCGGAACTGCATCTCCAACATCCACCCGCCCGACGGCCTCGGCTACGCCACCGCCGCGGCCACCGCTGCCCGGCTGGTCCACGGCGCCCGCGCCCTCGGCCGTTCCGGGGTCGACCTGAAGGACACCGCCGGGGCCGCCCTGCCGTCCGGGCCGGACGACCCCGCCTGACGACTCCCCGCGACGATCCCGGGGCCGGCGCACCCGCGAGCGGCACCCGCCGGGCACTGGCCGAGCGAGGTGGCCCGCGGACTCCCTCCGGGGCCGGACACAGCGGTGGCCGGCCCCCGCAGGGACCGGCCACCTGTCCATTCCCGATGGCTACTGCTTGGTGCCCAGCCCGCCGGTGATCGCGTACTCCTCTTCCGGAGAGAGCACCAGCCGCTTGCGGCCGAACACCGCGAACAGCCCCAGCGCGATCGCGTACACCACGACGATGCTGTAGATCGCCAGCGTGTAGTCGGGGTTGAGCAGGACCCCGATGAAGATCGCGAGCGCGATCACGCCGGCGATGACCGCCCCCGTCACCCCGAACGGGCTGCGGTGCGGACGGCTCGCGTCCGGGAACCGGCGGCGCAGGATCACGAACGACGCCATCTGCAGCAGGTAGGCAAGGACCGCTCCCCAGACCGCGATGTTGAGCACGACCGACCCGGCCGCCTCGCCGCCGTACTGGACGACCAGCAGCGACACGAAGCCGATCACCGCACCGACCACCAGGGCGACGTACGGGGTCTTGCGGGCGCCGGTCAGCGACAGCACCTTCGGGTAGTAGCCGGCCCGCGACAGCGAGTACATGTTGCGGCCGTAGGCGAACATGATCCCCTGAACAGAGGCGAGCAGACCGACCAGGGCGAACAGCGACAGCACCGCGGCGATGTCGCCGGGGATCATCGCGGCGAAGCCCTGCAGCAGCGGCTCGCCGGCCTCGCCGGTGACTGCCGCGCCGAGCACGGCCGGGTTCAGGACCACGACGATGGCGCCGGTGACGAGCAGGGTGAGCATGCCGCCGCGGGCGGCGCGCGGGATGTCGCGCTCGGGGTTGTGCGCCTCCTCGGCGGCCAGCGGGAGTTCCTCGATGCCGAGGAAGAGCCACATCGCGAACGGCATCGCGAACAGCACCCCGGCCCAGCCGAACGGCAGGAAGACCGAGTTCCCCTCGGTCGGCGCGATGTTCCAGAGGCTGGAGAAGTCGAGGTGGCCGGAGAACAGCGCGATCGCGGCGAACAGCACCAGGATCGCCACCGACATGATCGCCACCACCACGGCGAACTTGAACGAGATCTCGGCCCCGGCGGCGTTCAGCGCCACGAAGACCGCGTACAGCGCCACCCACCACACCCAGGCGTAGCCGGCCTCGATCAGGCTGAAGCCGCCCAGCTTGGCCAGGATCGCGTCCGCGTACTGCGCGGAGAAGAAGATCACCACGGCCGTCGTCATGACGTACTCGATGGTCTCCGCCAGGCCGGTCACGAACCCGCCCCACGGCCCCATCGCCGCCCGGGCGAACGAGTAGGCGCCGCCGGTGTGGGGCATCGCCGCAGCCATCTCCGAGATCGACTCGATCATCATCACGTACATCACGATCACGATCGCCGACGCCACCAGGAAGCCGCCCCAGCCGGCCGAGCCGATGCCGAAGTTCCAGCCGGAGAAGTTGCCGGAGATGACGGCCGCGACACCGATCCCCCACAAACCCCAGACGCCCGCGGTGCGCTGCAGCTTCCGTTTGTCGAAGTAGCCGTCCTCGGCCTTCCGATAGCTGACCCCGGCTACGGACAGGTCGTCTGTCTCGGGCGTAGCGCCCATTGTCACCATCTCCCTCGTCACTTCGTGTCATGGCAGGGAGCAGCGCCGGTCCCGGCTTCGATACGGGGAAGCTATCCCCGCGGCGGGCCCGGTTCAGGTGGTTCACGCGGCTGTAACCGCCGGTGCGGAACTCGTAACATCGACCGCCCCGATCCGGCTCGCCCTGGCGGCGGGCGCCCCCGCCGGCCCTGCCTCCGACCCCCGGCCGCCGGCTCCGACCCGCTCGCCGCGGCACTGCCGCAGCGGCGTCAGTCGCGCAGCGGGGATCCGACCACGTCGAAGCGGAAGCCGCCGAACTCCCCCGACAGCAGCGGACGGGCGGACGCTATCGACGCCTGCACCTCGGGGAGGTCGAGCGAGGCGCGGTGGGCCTGCGCCGACGTCCACAGCTCCATCACGAACACGGTGTCGGGCCGGCTGTCGTCGACGCCGACCTCGTACAGCAGGCAGCCGGAGGCCGCGAGGCTGTCGCTGCGCCCGGTCAGGTGCGCCACCAGGTCGCCGCGACGTCCCGGCAGCACCCCGAGCGTCCCGACGTTGGCGAACATCACTCCTCCAGGGTGGTGGTGTCGCCCTCGTCCTGTCCGAGCGCCCGGGCCTTCAGCACCCGCCGCATGATCTTGCCCGAGCGGGTCTTGGGAAGCTTGTCCGTGAAGTCGATCCAGTCCGGCTTGGCGATCGGCGACAGGTGGACCGAGACGTGCTTGCGCAACTCCTCGGCCAGTTCCGGCGACCCGGCGTAGCCGAGCCGCAGCACAACGAAGGCGTGGATCGCGTTTCCCTTCACCTCGTGCGGGAGCCCGATCGCCGCGGCCTCGGCCACCGCGGGATGGGACACCAGCGCCGACTCCACCTCGGCGGTGCCCAGCCGGTGGCCGGACACCTTGATCACGTCGTCGGTGCGCCCGATCACCCAGAAGTAGCCGTCGGCATCGCGCTTTGCCGAGTCGCCGGCCAGGTATCGTCCCGGGTACTTCGACCAGTACGTGTTCAGGTAGCGGTCGGGATCCTTGTACAGCGTCCGCATCATCGCCGGCCACGGGTTCTTCAGCACCAGGAAGCCCTCCTCGCCGTCGGGCACGGGGTTGCCCTGCTCGTCCAGGATCTCGGCCTCCTGCCCGAAGAACGGCTTCCCGCCCGAGCCCGGCTTGAGCGGCATCCCGGGCGTCGGGGCGATCTGGAACATGCCTGTCTCGGTCTGCCACCAGGTGTCCATGATCGGGCAGCGGCCCTTGCCGATCACCCGGTGGAACCAGTGCCAGGCCTCGGGGTTGATCGGCTCGCCGACCGAGCCCAGCAACCGCAGCGAGGAGAGGTCGTGGCGGTTCGGCCAGGCCTCGCCGAACCGCATCAGCGAACGGATCGCCGTCGGCGCGGTGTAGAAGGTGGTGATCCCGTAGTACTCGATCAGCTGCCACCACCGGTTCGGGTTGGGGTAGGTCGGGCCGCCCTCGTACATGAAGGTGGTGGCACCGTTCAGCATCGGGCCGTACACGAGGTAGGAGTGGCCGGTGATCCAGCCGGGGTCGGCGGTGCACCACCAGCGGTCCTCGTCGCGGATGTCGAAGGTGTACTTCAGGGTCGCGTAGGTGCCGACCATGTAGCCGCCGTGGGTGTGCAGGATCGCCTTCGGGGCCCCGGTCGAGCCCGAGGTGTAGAGGATGAACAGCGGGTCCTCTGCGTCCATCGGTTCGGTCGGGCAGGCTCCGTTGGCGATCGGCAGCGCGGCCAGGTCGTGGTACCAGTGGTCGCGCAGCGGCTCCATCGCCACCTCGTGGCCGGTGCGCCTGACCACGATCACGTTCTCCACCGACGGGCTGAACCGGATCGCCTCGTCGACGATGTCCTTCAGCTTGAAGATCCCGCCGTTGACCCAGGAGCCGTCGGCGGTGATCACGAGCTTCGACTCGGAGTCGTCGATCCGGCTCGACAGCGCGTCCGCCGAGAAACCGGCGAAGATCACCGAGTGCACCGCGCCGAGCTTGGCGCAGGCCAGCATCGCGAACACCACCTCGGGGATCCTCGGCAGGTAGATCGTCACCCGGTCGCCCTTCTTCACCCCCATCGCCTTGAGGATGTTGGCCATCTGGATGACCTCGCGGTTGAGCGAGAAGTAGGAGTAGGTCTTGTAGTCGGTGCCGTTCTCCCCGACCCAGATCAGGGCGAGCTTGTTCTTGTACGGGCCGTGCAGGTGGCGGTCGATGGCGTTGTGGACGATGTTCGTGGTGGCGCCGGTGAACCACCTGAAGAACGGTGCATCGGAGTCGTCCAGCACCTTCTCCCACGGCGTGTACCACTCCAGCTCCCTGGCCTCGCCCTCCCAGAACCCGACCGGATCGGCAGCTGCCGAGGCGCGGAGCGCGTCGGCGTCCGGCAACTCGTCCAGGTGGACGAACCCGGGATCGGGGTGGACAAACTCAACGCTGGGCTCGCTCATGATCCTCCACATCGACGGATGTGGCGCGAGCCTAACCCCGGCCAAACGGCGGGGGGAAGGGGTGGGTCCACGGGCGGGCGGGCCGTTCCTGCGGCCGCCCGTGGGGCTCAGCCCAGCGGGCCGCTGCGCGGGATCCTGGCGTAGTCCGACAGCTCCACCAGTTCCACCCCCGCAGGGTCGCGGGTGGCGGAGAGCAGCGCCTCGTAGGCGGACGGGTCACCCTCCTCGGGCGCCGGGATCCGGTGGGTCAGCACCTCCTCGAGCCGGCGGCCCTCCAGGAAGCGGGTGCCGTCCTGGCTCGCCCAGGCCGGGTCGAGGACGAGGACGCCCAGGATCAGGTCCGGCACCGGCTGCTGGGTCTCGCTCAGCGCGGGCTGGTAGTACGGCACCGCGAGCGCCTTGAAGCCGTGCCGCTGGTAGAACGCCAGCCGGCGGACCGGGTCGCCGAACTGCGCGGTGGCGGGGTGGGCGTCGGGCCGCTCGATCTCGGCGAGCAGCGCGCCCGGCGACACCAGTTCGGCCCAGCGCTCGACCGCCGCCGTCAGCAGCGCAGAGCCGGAGCCGGCCCCGCGGTGGTCGGGCGAGACCGCCAGGTACTCCAGCACCGACAGGCGGGTGTCGGCGTGGTGGTCGGCCACGGCGGCACCGGTGATGACCCCCTCGGCGTCCTCGGTGAGCAGCACCTCACCCCAGGTCGAGTGGTGCATGAACGCAGCCTTGTCCACCAGCTCGTCGGCCTGGAACGAGCGCACCAGGATGGTGTCGTAGACGTCGCCGAGCTGGCTCGGCCGGGCAACCTGGACCGTCGTCATGGCCCGACCCTAACGCACCCCCGGTGCGACGGCGCCGATGAGTCACCATGGTCGGGTGGAGATCGTGGTTCTCGGGCGGGCCGACACCCCCGACGGCGAGGTCGTGCTGCGCCGCCGGGGCGACATCGTCGAGCTGGTGGTGAACGGCGTGTTCGCGATGGACACCGTCGAGGTCAGCAGCGAACTCGCCCTCGCCGACGCCGCCGGGACGACCCCGGGACGTGTCCTGGTCGGCGGGCTCGGCCTCGGGTTCACCGCGGCGCGGCTGCTCGGTAACGGGGCCACCGGCATCGACGTCGTCGAGCGCGCCGGGCCGCTGGTGGAGTGGGCCCGCGCGGGCGTCACCGAGCAGTTGGGCCGGGTCGCCACCGACCCTGCTGTGACGCTCCACCATGGCGACGTCGTGGGCTTCGTCCGCGGCACCGACCGGGTGTGGGACGCGATCCTGCTGGACGTCGACAACGGCCCGAGCTTCCTGATCCACGCCGACAACGCCGAGGTCTACACCGCAGGGTGCCTCGCCGACTGCCTCGACCGGCTGACGCCCGGTGGTCGCCTGCTGGTCTGGTGCGAGACCGCCAGTTCTCCGCTCGAACTCACCCTGCGGCGGCTGGCCGGCCGGGTGGAGGTGATCGACGTCCCGATCGCCCGGGAGGGACGGGAGTTCACCTACGCCCTCTACCGCGCCGTCCGCTGAGCCCGGACGCGGAACCGTCCCCACCGCGCGGGGCGGGCGGCAGTACAGTCGGCCCATGACGACGCGGAGGCCGGGGAGGCTGACGGACGGGACCGATGCCGTCATCCTCAGGGAGCTGCTGGCGGACGGCCGGTCCACACTGTCGCGGCTGGCCGAGGCGACCGGCTTGTCGACGTCGAGCGTCCAGACCCGGGTCCGGCGGCTGGAGGAGCGCGGGATCATCACCGGCTACCGCGCCCAGGTCGATCCGGAGGCGATCGGGATGCCGCTGGCGGCGTTCATCGAGGTCAGCCCGCTCGACCCCAGCGTCCTGGACACCATCCCCGAGCAGCTCGTCGACCTGCCCGAGATCGTGGCCTGCCACTCGGTGGCGGGGGACGCCGCGTACATCCTCCTCGTCCGGGTCAGGAGCCCGCAGCGACTCGAGGAACTGATCCGGGAGGTACGGCTGGCGGCCAATGTCAACACCCGCACGACGGTGGTGCTGCAGACCTTCTTCGAGGACCGTCCGCCGGTCATCGGCGAGGTGTGACAGGTGGCGTTCGCGGCTGGCTAGGGCCGACGATCCGGAATTCCACCGTGGGCAGGGATCGGCCACCGGAATTCTTCCGGCTAGAATGCCCAGATGGTTACCCGATTGACTCCTGCCGAGGTGCTCCCGACCCTCCGACGCTCGATCCTGGCCGACGGCCTGCCGATCGTCCTCGACCTGGAAAGGTCGCAGGGCAGCGACCTGGTTGACGCGGTCACCGGCGAGCACTTCCTCGACCTGTTCAGCTTCTTCGGCTCCAACGCGCTCGGGATGAACCACCCTGCGATGTCGGATCCCGCCGTGGTCGCCGAACTCGGACGGATCGCGCTGCACAAGCCGAGCAACTCCGACGTCTACACCGTCGCGATGGCGGAGTTCATCGACACCTTCCGACGGGTGCTGGGCGACCCGCGGCTGCCACACCTGTTCTTCATCGAGGGCGGCGGCCTGGCGGTGGAGAACGCCCTGAAG
>JAVHXR010000188.1:508-5941 GCA_031119515.1 Propionicimonas sp. | reverse complement strand
TGACCCCGATCGGCCGCGGCCAGCGCCAGCTGATCATCGGCGACCGCAAGACCGGAAAGACCGCGATCGCGCTCGACACGATCATCAACCAGAAGGCGAACTGGGCCAGCGGCGACCCGACCAGGCAGGTGCGCTGCATCTACGTGGCGATCGGCCAGAAGGGCTCCACGATCGCCTCCCTGCGGACCACCCTTGAGGAGGCCGGCGCGATGGAGTACACCACCATCGTCCACGCCCCCGCCTCCGACCCGGCCGGCTACAAGTACATCGCTCCCTACACCGGCTCGGCCATCGGGCAGCACTGGATGTATGCCGGCAAGCACGTCCTGATCATCTTCGACGACCTCACCAAGCAGGCCGAGGCCTACCGCTCGATGTCGCTGCTGCTGCGCCGCCCGCCCGGCCGTGAGGCCTACCCGGGCGACGTCTTCTACCTGCACAGCCGCCTGCTGGAGCGCTGCGCGAAGCTGTCCGACGAGCTCGGCGGTGGCTCGATGACCGGCCTGCCGATCATCGAGACCAAGGCCAACGACGTCTCCGCGTACATCCCGACCAACGTGATCTCGATCACGGACGGCCAGATCTTCCTGCAGTCCGACCTGTTCAACGCCAACCAGCGCCCGGCCATCGACGTCGGCATCTCGGTCTCCCGGGTGGGCGGGGACGCCCAGGTCAAGGCGATGAAGAAGGTGGCCGGCACCCTGAAGATCGGTCTGGCCCAGTACCGCGACATGCAGGCCTTCGCGATGTTCGCCTCCGACCTGGACGCCGCGTCGCGGCGTCAGCTCGAACGCGGCCAGCGCCTGGTCGAGCTGCTCCGCCAGCCGCAGTACGCCCCCTACGACGTGGCCGACCAGGTAGTGATGGTCTGGGCCGGCACCAACGGCTACCTCGACGACGTCCCGGTCGCCGACGTGCTGCGGTTCGAGTCCGAGCTCCTCGACCACCTGCGCCACCACACCAGGATCCTGGCCACCATCGGCGAGACCGGGGCGTGGGACGACGACACCGCCAAGGTGGTCGGCGACGCGATCAACTCGTTCAAGCTCACCTTCACCACCGGCGACGGCAAGCCGCTGGTCTCCGGTGACGCGGCGGCCGAGGCGATCGAGTCCGAGGAGCTGGAGGCCGAGCAGATCGTCGTCAGGAAGAGGTCCTGATCGATGGGAGCAAGCCTCCGGGAGTTGCGCCAGCGCCGCCAGTCGGTGATGGCGACGAAGAAGATCACGCGGGCGATGGAGCTGATCGCGTCCTCGCGGATCGTGAAGGCGCAGCAGGCCGCCGCCCGTGCCCTTCCCTTCACCCGTGAGCTCAACCGCGCCGTCTCGGCGGTGGCGGAGTACTCCCGCCTCGACCACCCGCTGACCAACCACCACGAGAACCCCAAGCGGGTGGCGATCTTCTTCATCACCTCCGACCGGGGGATGAACGGGGCGTACTCCTCGAACGTGATCAAGGCCGTCTCCCGGTTCGTCCAGCGGCTGCGGGAGGAGGGCAAGGAGCCCGTCCGCTACGTCGTGGGTCGCAAGGGCATCGGGTACACGCAGTTCCGCGGCCTCCCTGTCGAGGCGAGCTGGGAGGGGTTCTCCGACTCGCCCACCTACGACGACGCGATCGAGATCGGCGACCGGCTGGTGGCCGACTTCCTGCGTCCCACCGAGGAGGGCGGGGTCGACGAGATCTGGGCGGTCTACACCCGGATGGAGTCGATGATCTCCCAGACCGCGCGGGTCCGCCGGGTGCTGCCACTGGAGGTCGTCGAGGGGGTCAAGGACATCGGGGACCACGACCTGGTGCCCGAGTACTGGTTCGAGCCCGACCCGGAGACCGTGCTCGACCGGCTGCTGCCGGTGTACGTCAGGAGCCGGATCTGGTTCTACCTGCTGCAGTCCGCCGCCTCCCAGCTCGCCAGCCAGCAGCGGGCCATGAAGTCGGCAACCGACAACGCCCAGCAACTCATCGAACGCCTCACCCGGGAGGCGAACCAGGCCCGCCAGGCCGAGATCACCCAGGAAATCAGCGAGATCGTCGGTGGCGCGAGCGCGCTGGCCGAGCAGGAGTAGGACAGAGGACGAGATGACTGTGACGACCGATTCCCCCGCTGCCGAGCAGACCGCCGCGATCGGCCGGGTCGCCCGGGTGATCGGGCCGGTGGTGGACGTGGAGTTCGCCCCGGACGCGATGCCCGACCTCAACAACGCCCTGCTGCTCGACATCGAGACAGACGAGGGCAACCGGACGATCACCGCGGAGGTGGCGCTGCACGTCGGCGACAACATCGTCCGCGCGATCTCGCTGAAGCCGACCGACGGCCTGCGTCGCGGCACCAGGGTGCGCGACACCGGAGCCCCGATCTCGGTCCCGGTGGGAGACGTCACCAAGGGCCGGGTCTGGAACGTCACCGGCGACTGCCTCAACGACGACATCTCCAAGCTGACGATCGAGGAGCGCTGGCCGATCCACCGCCAGGCGCCGGCCTTCGACGCGCTGGAGCCGAAGACGCAGATGCTGCACACCGGCATCAAGGTGCTCGACCTGCTCACCCCGTACGTCCAGGGCGGCAAGATCGGCCTGTTCGGCGGTGCCGGCGTGGGCAAGACGGTGCTGATCCAGGAGATGATCTACCGGATCGCCCACAACTTCGGCGGCACGTCGGTGTTCGCCGGGGTGGGGGAGCGCACCCGTGAGGGCAACGACCTGATCCACGAGATGATCGAGGCCGGCGTCATGAAGGACACCGCCCTGGTGTTCGGCCAGATGGACGAGCCGCCGGGCACGCGGCTGCGGGTCGCGCTCTCGGCGCTGACGATGGCGGAGTACTTCCGCGACGTCCAGAACCAGGACGTGCTGCTGTTCATCGACAACATCTTCCGGTTCACCCAGGCGGGTTCCGAGGTCTCCACGCTGCTCGGCCGGATGCCGTCCGCGGTCGGCTACCAGCCGAACCTCGCCGACGAGATGGGCCTGCTGCAGGAGCGGATCACCTCGACCCGCGGACACTCGATCACCTCGATGCAGGCGATCTACGTGCCCGCCGACGACTACACCGATCCCGCGCCGGCCACCACCTTCGCCCACCTCGACGCCACCACCGAGCTGTCGCGCGACATCGCCTCGCGAGGCCTGTACCCTGCGGTCGATCCGCTCAGCTCGACCAGCCGCATCCTCGACCCGCAGTTCATCGGGCGCGACCACTACGACACCGCGATCCGGGTGAAGCAGATCCTGCAGCGCAACAAGGAGCTCCAGGACATCATCGCGATCCTCGGTGTCGACGAGCTGAGCGAGGAGGACAAGATCATCGTGGCCCGCGCCCGGCGGATCCAGCAGTTCCTCTCCCAGAACACCTACATGGCCGAGAAGTTCACCAACGTGCCCGGCTCGACCGTCCCGCTGGCCGACACCATCGAGTCGTTCCGGATGATCTGCGACGGCGAGGTCGACCACATCGCCGAGCAGGCCTTCTTCAACGTCGGCGGCATGGACATGGTGATGGAGAACTGGGCGCGGATCCAGAAGGAAGGCTGAGATGTCCGACACCATCCGGGTCGAGGTGGTCTCGGCGACCGGGATCGCCTGGGAGGGCGAGGCGCTGAGCGTGATCGCCCGCACCACCGAGGGCGACATCGGCATCCTGCCGAACCACGAGCCCTTCCTCGCCGGCCTGGTACCGTGTGCAGCCGAGGTCCTGACGGTGGACGGACGCCGCGAGATCGTGGCGCTCGACACCGGGCTGATCTCGGTGGCCGACAACCGGGTGGCGCTGCTCAGCCAGTTCGCCAGGGTGGCGGCAGAGATCGACCTGAACGCGGCCGAGCACGAACTGGCCGCGGCCGAGAAGCGGCTGAACGCCGGCGAGACCGACGAGGAGACCATGCAGCACTTCCGCCGGGCGCAGGCCCAGGTGAAGGCTGCCCGACTGGCCGGCGAAAAGGCCTGAGGGGCCGGGCCGGACGACGATGGACTGGCTTGCTGTAACCGAGGTCATCGCCATCGTCGCAGCGCTGGTGGTCGTGCTGCCGATCGTCTGGCTGGCGACCCGCCGGCGCTGGCTGGCCCGCCGCGGCGGCCTGTTCGACTGCAGTATCAGGCTCAAGACAACGACTCCGGGCACCGGTTGGGTGCTCGGAGTCGCGCGTTATCGGGAGGATCGGCTGGAGTGGTTCCGGTCGTTCTCGCTCTCGCTGCGGCCGCGGCTGGTGTTCCCGCGGGCCCAGACCAGGGCGGGCGCCCAGCGCTCGCCGGACGAGATCGAGTCGCTGCTGCTGCTGGACGACCAGCGGGTGCTGCAGCTCGACCTTGCCGACGGCAGGGGCTGGGAGGCATCGCTGTCCACCGACGCCCTCACCGGCCTGCTCAGCTGGCTGGAGGCCGCCCCTCCGGGGCAGGGCTACCAGCCGCGGGGCGCTCGTCCGGTGGCGTGACCAGCCGGCGACGCTGCGCCTTCCCCTTCGGGTCGGACGGGGTCCGCTCGGCCCCCGGCACCCACAGCACGTCCCCGGCCTCCTGCCCGACCACCCGTGCCAGGATGAACAACAGGTCGGACAGCCGGTTCAGGTAGGTGACGGCGAGCAGGTTGAGCCCGCCCGGGATCTCCCCGTCGGCGGGCTCCGTCCCGTAGGCCTCGACGGCGCGCCAGGCCGCCCGCTCGGCCCGCCGCACCACGCTGCGGGCCTGGTGCAGGAGGGCGGCGGTGAAGCTGCCGCCGGGCAGGATGAACGACCGCAACGCCGGCAACGGGTCGCCGAACTCGTCGCACCACCCCTCCAGCCGGTCGATGCCGGGCTGCACGATCCGCAACGGCTCGTACGGCGGGTCCAGCGCGAGCGGGTGGGAGAGGTCCGCGCCGGCGTCGAAGAGCTCGTTCTGGATGTGGCGCAGCACGCCCCGCAGATCCTCGGGCAGGTCGGGCCGGGTGACGACCATCCCCAGGATCGAGTTCGCCTCGTCGACAGCGCCGTAGGCCTCGACCCGCGGGTCGGTCTTGGGTGCCAGCGACATGTCGGAGAGCCGGGTGGTGCCGGCGTCCCCGGTGCGGGTGTAGATCCGGGTGAGGTTGACCATGCCGCCAATCAACACGACGCCGCGGAGGGTGTCAAACCTCCCCGACGTGCGCGGGGTCTCGGCCGTCTGGCAGGGTGGGAGCGTGAAGCGTATCTTCCTGCCCGCCGTCCTGGTCGCCCTGGCCCTCGCCGGGTGCACCGCCCCTGTCGCCGCCAACCCGACGAGCCCGGCCCCCGCCACCACGGCAGCCGCGGGATCGGTCTCGTGTGAGTACGCCGTGACGGGAGGCGCCGCCCGGCAGGTCCAGCCGCCGGCGGCCGACGGCGTGCCGGGCACCGGCACCGCCGAGGCGGTGATGACCCTGAAAGGCACCGAGGTGACGCTCACCCTGGACCGCGAGGCCGCGCCGTGCACCGTCAACTCCTTCGT
>JAVHXR010000188.1:0-498 GCA_031119515.1 Propionicimonas sp. | reverse complement strand
CCTCCTGCCACCGGGTGACCGACGAGGGCATCTTCGTGCTGCAGTGCGGCGACCCGAGCGGCTCGGGCAGCGGCGGGCCCGGCTACACCGTCCCCGACGAGTTCGAGGCGATCACCGGTTACCCGGCGGGGACGCTGGCGATGGCCAACACCGGCCAGGCCGACTCGGGTGGGTCGCAGTTCTTCATCGTCTACGACGAGACCCCGCTCCCGGCGCAGTACACCGTCTTCGGCAGCATCGACCAGGCGGGCATCGACCTCGTGGCCGGGATAGCGGCCGGCGGCAACGACGGTTCCTTCGGTGCGGCCGGGGGCGGCAAGCCGCTGCTTCCCGCGGAAATCGAGTCGATCACGGTCGCCTGAACCGAGGTTCCTCCGGTTCGTCCGCCCGACTTGCTCCGGGCGGGCGAACGCGTACAATCGGCTGGTCTCCAGAGCCCGCCGTGAGCGCGGGCCGTCCGTCGGGTGGTCCCGCCGGGCACGGGTAGCACACCCACCA